>DAOUVS010000142.1 GCA_030667525.1 Candidatus Zixiibacteriota bacterium
GCAGATATGAAGGCGATTTACCGGAATGACCCGGCGGCAAAGAATATAGAGTTTATTCTTTATCCCGGGTTTCAGGCGATGTTTGTTCATCGGATAATTCATCCTTTTTATAAACTTGGTATCCCGTTTTTTCCGAGATTGATTTCCCAGATATCCCGTTTTTTCACCGGCGTTGAGATTCATCCCGGAGCAACTATTTTTGAAGGACTTTTTATCGATCATGGTGCCGGGATCGTTATCGGCGAGACGGCTCAGATCGGCAAAAATTGTGTTATCTTTCATAATGTCACGCTTGGTGGAACCGGGAAACATGACGGCAAACGGCACCCGACTATCGGCGACAATGTGTTTATCGGAACCGGTGCAACTTTGCTGGGACCATTGAGGGTCGGCAATAATGTCCGAATCGGTGCGAACACATTTTTGTATATGGTTGATATCCCTGATGATTGCACTGTTGTCGGAACACCGGGCAAAATAACCCGCCTGAAAGGGCAAAAAGTTGATCTCCGACCTCGTCCGACATACGCGCCCTCGAATAGGGTATTGTAAAATAGCAAAAGCAGTTTCGACAATTTTACTACAAAATTTTGTACCGACAGCCAAAAATGGCCCAAAAAATTCCTTATAAGTGGTATCACCTCTTTTTGTTACAGCAAAATGGGTTCCCTCCTTCGAAGGACAGGCGCTTTTCCGTTTTTACTTTTTTGCTGAAAACTCGTCCCTCTTTGTGCGCGGCAGACGTCCTGAGGTTGTTTCAAAAGTTAAAAATAATGGTTCTGATGCAAAATGAGTTCGGATATGTGCAGCCCAACTTGCCCTGTGACAACATATTAGAAATTCCCACCGCAAGCGGATGGGGCACCACTATTAAAAATTCATAGTTATGAAACAACCTCTCCTCGTCTGCCGTGTTTTTGTCTGCAGACGGGGACGTCTGCAGACCACAATAGTGTGAAAACAAAAATTCCTTGTAAGCTAAACATCACCATGTAATTACAGCGAAATGGGTTCCCTCCTTCGAAGGGCAGGTGTTTCGTCATATTTTTTATTTTCACGACAATGTTGTTATTAAAATGGCTTCGTTTCGTCAGAAAAAAGTTTTTTAATCCATCAGTCCTCTCGCAAATTGTAATTTATGTTTTTGTCTTATTGACATCTTAATTAAGATGAATGGAAAGAATCAACAGTGATGTTGTAGTGATTGTGTTGAAGGATTGTTACGCTGGGGCAGACGAGACGTCTGCCGCCCACAAATAGCTACGTTCGGGCAGATGTGGAAATTTCTGATTATCTGTCGCGCACAAAATAATGGCGGGATCACAGGGATCCCGCCCTACTATTACTTACAAAGCTGTTCTTGATGTATCAGAATATATTTTAATTCCAAGCATTGCCCAATTTGCCAAGATTTTTGATTGCTTCTGAGGCAATATTGCGTGGTATTAAAAAATGTTTTTCGATTGCCATAGTAAGATCATCGCGATTGGCTATCGGTTGAATACTGAATTCGCTTCCAACCGATTTAATAATCGAAAGGTTATAGATAACTAATGACCGATTATTAAATATTTTTGCCAAAAGAAGTGAACTCATAAAAGTCGATTCGTTTAGATATGAATCTGTTATAGCGGGTTGGAAATATTCTATTGGCCGATGAATTGGCTTTGCAAGATATTCATGAATCAATTTGCCATCGCGATATAATTCCATTTTTGAATTGCCATTCCTATCCTTTGGCATGAGAATATACTTGTCGCGGCCAAGTTCAATGATATATTTTTCCTCCAAATCCCGGGGAAGAGGATGATCAAATGGAGCGGCATAGCCAACATCAATAATATAATCATGTCCATCCAGCGTAACAATATTGACCAGGTGGACATCGGGCTGATTCATGTCGGCCCCGCAAAGCTTACATTCATAGCCCAAATACACTAACAGGCGATGTAAGTAATAATTATTGGAATAACAGGTTCCACCAAAATTGAATTTTTCTATTCCATCAAGATATTGTTCAAAATCCGGAATAGATTTCTGACCAAATTTATTTAAATAGTAAAGCTTGGAGATATTTTCAAATGGAATTCTTTTTGCAAAAGCCGAAACTATTTTTTCCAATGCCGAAAAATCAGGTTCCTGTTTTTGAATATTAAATAATTCGAGAAAATTATTAAAAAGTCTTTCTTCGTTATTTGCCATACTATAAGTTAACGATTGATATTTATTTATTCAATAAAAAAGTCAGGAGCACACGGCTACTGACCTACTGAAGTGTATCTTCGGGGAACAGGTCCCACCGTATAATTTCAAGCCCATTAGCATAGTTGAAATTAATTTTCATTTGGGTATATTGAATATTAACCACTTTTTCAAACATCGTTTGTAATAAATTATAGCCGCGTCCTTTAATATCGCTATATTCTATGTAAACCGATGTATACACAGTTAAATCATCATTATTAATTATTTTCTGATATAAATACTCAGGAGTCATTTCAAGACTCCTTTTATCCTCCCACTCTGATACATATGTTGAGCCCGGTAAAATAGGCTGATCTGTTTCGAGCGAGTCGAGGTTAGAATTTCTCAATTCTCTAATCAAAAGAGTGTCTGATTTCTCCAAAGAATTAAACCATTTGTTTGATGACATCATATGTGAGATTTTCCTTTTTATTAGCATTGGCGAATTACCTGAATTATGATATTTGAATTTTCTGAAAGATTCTATTGTGAATAAGTTAGGTTTCAACGATGTGTTCTTTTCATCAATAATATTTATTACCCCATTCTTATTTTTCATTTTTGGAATTATATAAAGGGTGTCATCGTAGATTTCTACTGTAAGAAAAGGACGATACCCTATTTCGGTTGCCCTTTTCATTTCATCAACCTGTTCTTGCATAATCTCGATTTGGTCCGAAGATTTTTCCCATGTAAACCAGACGGTTGCAATACTTGCCAAAGCGACTATACATGTTGCTGTAACTAAAAGTCTACCGCCCCCAGTTTCATTTGATGGTCTATTAGAGTTTTTTCTATATTTCTTTAAAAATCGCCTATTTTTCCAAAATTTGAATTCAGTATTTAGTAATCGCATATCACTATTCCTCCCCAAAATAATTAGGGATAATGTATATATTCTGGTAAATAATCACAATAAAAATGTCAATATTGCGTAATACTTGTCTGAGCCACTAAAATGCCATTGATTCTCCCCAAACTTTTTGATTGACAAAAGGATATAATAGATTAATTTAACAGGCTAACTTGTTTTTTCACCTTTTATTTGAGATTTTGAATGAGGTTTAAATGCGCTGGAGTAAAACATATATACCGACTTTAAGAGAGGTTCCGTCGGAAGCAGAACTTATCTCGCATCAACTTCTTTTGCGGGCCGGATTTATCCGTAAACTGGCGGCCGGTGTTTATATTTATCTGCCATTGATGCAACGAGTTATTAAGAAATTCTCTGATATCGTTCGCGACGAAATGGACAAATCGGGTGCGCTTGAGATAACGATGCCGGTGCTTCATCCGGCCGAGATCTGGCAGGAGTCGAATCGATACGAAACCGCCGGAAAAGAATTGATGAAACTAAAAGATCGTCATCAGCACGATTTGGTGCTTGGCCCGACTCATGAAGAGATCGTTACCTTTCTTCTGCGTGGTGAACTTCGCAGTTACAAACAGTTGCCGATTAATCTTTATCAGATACAGGTGAAATTCCGAGATGAAATCCGTCCCCGTTTTGGTCTGATGCGTGGCCGCGAATTTATCATGAAAGATGCCTACACTTTTGACGCCGACGATGAATCGTTTGCGATCGCTTACAAAAAGATGGTCGATGCCTATTTCGCAATTTTCAAAAAGGCCGGTCTCGATACCAAAAAAGTCGAATCGGACACAGGCGCGATGGGTGGCAAGGCGGCGCATGAGTTTATGCTGATAGTTGATACCGCCGGCGGGGAAGAGGTGATTTTGTTTTGCGATAAGTGTGACTATGCCGCCAATGTCGAGAAGGCAACATTTCGCGAGACCAATCTGCCTGAAACTGATTCCGAGATGAAAGCGACCGAAGATGTCGCGACACCAAATGCCGGAACAATTGAAGAAGTTACCGATTTTCTGAAAATAAAGGCTCATCGGTTGGTGAAGACTTTGATTTATCTCGCTGATGGAAAACCTGTCGCGGCGATGGTTCGCGGTGATCGTGAATTGAATATGACCAAGCTTACCAATCAGGTCGGTGCCGTGGAACTTGAGCTGGCTCCGGCGGAAGTTGTAGAAGAGGTAACAGGATGCCCGGTTGGTTATGCCGGACCGATTGGAATGGCGCAGGAGATTCCGCTTATCGTTGATAATGAAGTTACCAGGATTAAAAACTTTGTCGTTGGTGCCAATAAAAACGAAGTTCATACGATTAATGTTAATCTTGACCGCGATTTCAAGGCGACCAAAATCGGTGATATAATCAACGCACCGGTCGGAGAACAATGTCCCAACTGTGATGGAATTCTGCATGCGAAAAAAGGGATCGAAGTTGGCAACACATTTATGCTCGGGACCAAATATTCTGAATCGTTGAATGCCACTTTCACTGACACCGACGGTAATGAAAAGCCTTTTCTGATGGGTTCTTATGGAATCGGTATAACCAGAACACCTCAGGCAGCGATTGAAAGATTTCATGATGAAAAGGGAATACAATGGCCGAAAAATATCGCGCCGTTTTTGGTAGAGATAATTCCATTAAATTATGCCAAAGATGAGCATAAAGAGGCGGCCGAGAGATTATATAATGAATTAACTTCCAATGGAATCGACTGTCTTCTTGATGATAGAACTGAGCGAGCCGGTGTTAAGTTCAATGATGCCGATTTGATCGGGGTTCCGATACAATTGATAATCGGAGATAAGTCGTTGCAGCAGGGTAAAATAGAGGTAAAAAACCGCCAAACTGGTGAAAAATCGTTATTTGATATAAATAATATGACGGAAGAGGTTACAAAACTGTTGGGTCAGATTAACTGATTCGGCCATAAATTGTTTGTCGTTTGCGTAATATTGTGTTATACTAATAGGTTATGCGATTTGGATAATTGGTTTTTTGGGATATTTTGAGATGGATTTGAAAAGGAAAATAGTGGAACTTATCGAACCTGTAATTGAAGAGAATGGTTTTGATTTGGTAGAATTAAAATTGTCCCACTATAAGCAAAGCAATACGATAAGATTATTTGTTGATTCCGATAACGGAGTCAAACTTGAGGATTGCGCCAAATTATCCAAAGCGATTGATGTTATCTTGGAAGATAATAATATGTTCCGTAGCGGTTATACTATTGAGGTTTCATCACCGGGACTTGATCGACCGTTGCAGACCAGGAAAGAATTTAAAAGACGAATCGGAAAGCAGGTAAAGATACTTTTTAATCAGGCTGATCAGTCTCCGATAGAAGGCGAAATAACCGGAGTTGATGATTTATGTGTTGAGCTTCTCACCAAGGAAGGGACGCAAAAGATCGATCTGGCTGGGATAAAAATGGGAAAAATAATTCTCTGATGGAGATAGATGAATGACATACGATATTCTTGAAGGACTGGCACTGATTGCCAGGGAGAAAAATATAGATCTGGATGTGGTAATCAGCAATGTTGAGGAAAGCCTTTTGGCTGCGGCCAAGAAGCACTATCCCGATCTTGAAAATCTCAGTTTTAAGCTCTCACGTCAATCTGGTGAAATCACCATGATTGCCGTCAAAAAAGTTGTGGAAGAGGTTACAGATAAAATGACTGAGATTCTTCTCGAAGACGCCAGAGAGCTTGACAAAACCGCCGAGTTGGATGATGAGATGGAAATATATCTCGAGGTTGATGAAGAGTTTGGCCGTAACGCCATAGGTACTGCCAAGCAGGTATTAATACAGAAGGTCCGTGAATCAGAACGCGATAAAATTTATGATGAGTATATTACGCGGGTCGGACAGCTTGCCTCCGGAACAGTACAACAAATTGATAAGGGCAACCTTATTATTAGTCTGGGTAAGGCTGAAGCGATATTACCTATCAAAGAGCAGATTCCACGCGAAAAATATCGTCAGGGAGACAGAATCAGAGCTTATATTCTTGACGTCCAGAAGATGACTAACGGTCCCCAGATCATCCTGTCCCGGGTTAGCAACGAATTCCTGAAAAGACTTTTTGAGTTGGAAGTGCCTGAAATTTTTGAACGGGTGATCGAAATCAGGGCTATTGCCCGCGAGCCTGGGGAACGTACCAAGTTGGCGGTTTATTCAGCCGATGAAAGAATTGACCCGGTAGGTGCTTGTGTTGGAATCAAAGGTGTCCGAGTGCAGTCGATTGTAAGAGAGTTGAATAACGAAAGAATTGATATTATTCCCTATAGCGGCAGTCCGGAATTATTTGTCACCCGAGCCCTTGCCCCGGCCAAAGTAATAGAAATTGATATCTTCGAGGATGAGCTAGCAATGACCGTTGCTGTCGAGGATGATAAACTTTCCCTGGCTATTGGCAAAGCAGGACAGAATGCTCGATTGGCCTCAAAGCTTACCGGTTGGAAAATTAATATCATGTCTGAGACCGAATATAATGTTCTGAAGAAGCGTTAAGCCGAGGACATGGTCCAGATTGGTGATATGGAAGGTGTTGGTTCCAAATTAAAAGAGAAATTAGTTTTGTATGATTACAATACCGTTCAGCAGGTAGCCAAAGCAGAGGTTGAAGATCTTGTCAAAATTGATGGTATCGGAGCTGCCAAGGCTGAAACACTTATTGAAAGAGCTCGCAATTTTGTGGAAGAGATCGCCGCCAAACGTCGCGAGACGGAGCTGGCTCAGCAGGAAGCTGAAGATGCTGAAGAAGATGTTGATGAAGATCTGCTTGAGGATGAAGATGCTGACGACTCCAATGAAGAAATAACGGAAGAAGAATCCCCCGAAGAAAAAACAGGTGAATAAAATATCCTGGAAGGATAGTAATATAGATGGCCAATAAACGATTATATGAAGTAGCAAAAGATTATAATATTTCTTCAAATGCACTTCTTAAAATCCTTCGTGACTTAAAACATAAGCCAAAGTCACATATGTCGGTTGCTACTGATGATATGCTTCGGGCGGTAAGGATAAAGTTTGCCGCTGAAAAGGCTGCACTTAAGAAGGAAATTGAGCAAAAGAAAATTAAAGCTAAACAAAAACCAAGACCTCCACAGAAGCAACCGCCGCCGAAGCAACCACAACAAAAGAAACCGCAAGGTCAAACTAGTCCTAGGCCAATGCAGCCCAAGGAAGCCCCAAAAACAGCTACGGCAGCTACCAAGCCAGTTGATAAGACTGTTCAAAAACCGGCAATAGGGCAGCAGGGTAATTTTGCGAAGAAAAAGAAAAAGCGAGACAAAAAAAAGCGTTATGATAGTCGCAAGGTTGATCAGGTGGCCGTTGTTAAAAGCTACAAAGCAACCATGGCCAGTTTGGGAACAGCCAAAAAAACAAAAAAATATAAAAGATTATCGCAATCCGATGTTGATGAAGATACTTCGTCAAATAAGACAATTGACATCAACGAATTTATGACCATTGCTGAGCTTGCTGGCTCACTTGAGTTAAAACCTGCCGAATTGATCGCTAAATGTTTTGAATTTGGTATGATGGCGACAATTAATCAAA
>DAOUVS010000097.1 GCA_030667525.1 Candidatus Zixiibacteriota bacterium
CAATTGTCATCTGCTTTCTGGCCGCCCTTTATCCGGCGTTAAGGGCTTCGGGACAGTCAGTTATTGAAGTTTTACGACAATAAACCTATGAAAACAATAAGCTTATCTAAATAATTTGGGAAAATTGGCGAAAATAGTTATATAAACAGTGTTTTGACTTCTAATGAGGGTTTCAAATTGGATACAATTGGAAACGACCGATTTCTGCAAGCCCGCGAGGTTGGCAGAAGTTTTAAAACATCGGAAGGTTTACTGGAAGTATTAAAAGGGGTTAATCTTGACGTTGCAAAAGGCTCTATGATTGCCATAACCGGAGAATCGGGAGTTGGCAAATCAACCCTGCTGCATATTCTGGGTGGTCTTGACCGCCCGACCGAAGGAACTGTTAAAATAGATAATGAGCTGTTAGCCAACAAGGATGAAAGCAGTCTTGCTGCATATCGAAACCGATCTATTGGTTTTGTTTTTCAGCACCATTATTTGCTTGAGGATTTTACCGCCCTTGAAAATGTGATGATTCCGGCCCTGATATTGGGCAAGGATAAAAGCGAAGCTGAGCATATGTCGGAACTTCTCTTGAAAGATGTTGGTTTAACAGATAGAAAGAATCATCGCCCTAATCAGTTATCCGGAGGCGAACAACAACGGGTAGCGGTGGCAAGGGCACTGGTTAATGATCCGGGCATCATCCTCGCCGATGAACCGTCGGGGAACCTGGATATAAAAACTGGAGAAAGACTGCATAGACTGCTCAACGATTTAAATAAGGCGCGCGCGACAACCATACTGGTTGCTACGCATAATAAAGATTTGGCCGCAAGTTGTGACAGGACAATCAGATTGGCCGATGGCTGTCTTAATGAGATAGCAGAAAGTTAAGGATTATTATGCTTTGTCAGGATTGCAAAGAGCATGAGGCTTCGGTCCATTTGACACAGATAGTTAATAATGAAAAAACGATCCTATCCTTATGTAAGGATTGTGCCGCAAAAAAAGGTTTCCATTCACCGCTTGATAATGTCCCTTTTCCGCTCTCAGAGATATTAGCAGGTCTGGTTCAACAGGAACATTTTGAAGGCAAAAAAACTATCGAAGATCTTAGTTGTCCTAATTGTTTGCTCACCTTTGAAAATTTCATTCAGCAGGGTCGTTTTGGTTGCGGCGAATGTTATCGCACCTTTCGCTCCCGGCTGGAACCGATTATGAGAAAAATCCATGGTTCTTCTCTGCACAAAGGAAAACTGCCGGTTTCAGAGACTAATGAAATGCTTCCTATCAGAGAAGAAGAAAGATTAGAGAAAGAACTTAAAAAGGCCGTTGAAACTGAAGATTTTGAACGAGCCGCCGATTTACGGGATAAACTGATGACCGTAAAAGGTGAGCATATGGTGCAGGGTAGCAAATAATGACATCATTATTAAATGAAATGGCCAAACAAACCAGTTCCTGGCTTTCCGGGGACGGTGATGAAAATATGGTGGTTATATCGACCCGGATCCGTATGGCCCGAAATATTGCCGGATATAAATACCCCACTGCCGCCGATAAAGAAACTAACGAAAAAATAGTGGGACATTTTAGTGCGGTTCATGAAAAATCAGATTGTATGAAAGATGGTGCTTTTGTTCGCGATACCGATTTGTCGCAACTTGATAAGGACTTTCTGGTTGAACGGCATCTGATGTCGCCCAATTTTATGCACGATAATAACTCCCGGGCATTATATCTGAGCCGCAATGAGCAGATTTCGATAATGATCAATGAAGAAGATCATATTCGGATGCAGTCTTTGGTGCCAGGTCTGAATCCTGAAAAAGCTTTACAGACAATTAGTCAATATGATGCCGAAATCGGAAAATATCTGGAATTTGATTATGATGCTGATTTCGGATTTTTGACATCATGCCCGACCAATGTCGGAACCGGTCTGCGTACCTCGGTTTTGATTCATTTGCCAGGGTTGGTTATCACCAAAGAAATTGATCGGGTGATTGCAAAAATTACCAAAATGGGTGTAGCTGTTCGTGGTTTTTATGGTGAGGGAACCGATGTTCTCGGAAATCTGTTTCAGGTCTCAAACCAGAAAACACTCGGTATTTCAGAAAAGGAAACGCTTGAATCGCTGACCACTGTCTGCCGCTATATTATTGAAGAAGAAGCCCATTCACGTCAATTACTGGTTGATGAGGCGTTCGAACAGATAAGAGATAAAATATGGCGCTCTTATGGTATTTTGAAATATGCCCATGTGTTGACCTCCGAAGAGGTGATGAATCTCCTCTCTGCCCTTAGATTGGGAATTGCAATCGGTGTTATAGATTTTATTGATATTCCGCTGATAAATGAAATACTGCTTTTTTCACAACCGGCTCATTTGCAAAAATATTATATGGAAGAGATGGATCAGGATCGGCGCGATTTTATAAGAGCGCAGATGGTCAGAGAAAAATTTGCAGCATTTAAAATTTAGCTTGGGAAAAACAACTAGTTATAAGGATAAATGACATGAATGAAATGTTTACGGAACTAGCCCGTAAAGCAATTGAATATGCCAGGGATGAGGCAGCCAGATTGCGACACGATTATATCGGCACCGAACACCTTCTGCTTGGTTTAATAAAACTTGGCGATGGCAGAGCAGCCGAAGTAGTCGCCAATCTTGGCATCGATCTTGGTGATTTGAAGGGTTCCATTGAAGAAGTTGTTCAGCCATCGGGTGGTACAATGACGATGGGGCAGCTTCCTTTGACCGCTCGCGCCAAAAAAACATTAGAGGTTTCCGGACAGGAAGCACGGGCGCTCAAATCCAAAGATATTGACACCGAACATATTCTTCTTGCTTTATTAAAAGATGAGGAAGGCGTTGCTGCTCAGGTTCTCTCGATGTATGAGATTGATTATAAAGAAGTTTACGAAGAGTTGAAAAATATCCTAAGCGGCAAACCTTCATCTTTTAAGACTAAACGTAAAAAATCAAAGACACCGGCTCTTGATCATTTTGGCCGTGACTTAACCGAGTTGGCCCGCAAGGGTGTTCTTGACCCGATTATCGGCCGTCAGGATGAGATTGAAAGGGTTAGTCAGATATTGTCCCGTCGTAAGAAAAATAATCCGGTTCTTATTGGTGAACCGGGTGTTGGTAAAACTGCTATTGTTGAAGGCCTGGCCCAAAGGATTGTTGAGGGCAAAGTTCCCCAGCTTTTGGAAAATAGACGCGTAGTAACTCTTGATATGGCCTCACTGGTCGCTGGTACAAAATACCGAGGTCAGTTTGAGGAACGACTCAAAGCAGTTATGACCGAAATTATAAATTCGAAAGATACGATCATTTTTATCGATGAGCTGCATACGATCGTTGGCGCTGGCGGCGCCGAGGGTTCGCTTGATGCCAGTAATATTTTCAAGCCGAGTCTCTCACGCGGTGAACTGCAGTGTGTTGGTGCCACAACTCTGAATGAATATCGTAAGTACATTGAAAAAGACGGTGCTCTTGACCGGCGTTTTCAGACGATCATGGTCGAACCTCCAAACCATGAAAATACTGTGAAAATTCTTGATGGCCTGAGGTCTCGCTATGAGGAACATCATAAATTAAAAATCTCTGATGAAGCCATCGAAGCGGCGGTTACTCTCTCCTCAAGATATATCAGCGGACGGTTCCAGCCTGATAAATCAATTGATATTATCGATGAGGCCGGGAGCCGGGCTCATCTGGCCACTTATGCCAAGCCGGAAGAGTTTAACGAAGTGGAAAATGAAGTGACCCGACTACGAGAGGAAAAAGAAAAGGCTGTAAAAAATCAGGCTTTTGAAACCGCTGCGCAGCTTCGCGATGATCTAAAATTCCAGAAAGAAAAACTGGAGCAGATGAAAATCGATTGGGAAGATCAGCGCGAAAAAGAAAAGATTGTTCTCACCGAAGATGATATTGCACAGGTTGTTTCTAAGATTACCGGTATTCCTCTTTTCCGTCTCGAGGAAAAAGAATCAAAACGTCTGCTTCGGATGGAAGACGAACTAAAGAGAAGGATTGTTGGACAGGATGAAGCTGTTGGGGTGCTGGCTAAATCGATTCGTCGTGCCAGAGCCGGACTTGGTGATCCCAGACGGCCAATCGGTTCATTCATATTTCTTGGACCGACCGGAGTTGGGAAAACAGAGTTGGCCAGAACATTATCCGAGTTTTTATTCGAAGATGCTGATTCACTGATTCGTATTGATATGTCAGAGTATATGGAGAAGTTTGCCGTCTCAAGATTGATCGGCGCTCCTCCCGGATATGTCGGTTACGAAGAGGGTGGCCAGTTGACTGAAAAAGTGCGACGTCGTCCTTACTCGGTCGTTCTCCTTGATGAAATCGAAAAGGCTCATCCCGATGTTTTTAATATTTTACTGCAATTGATGGATGATGGCTCATTGACCGACTCTTTTGGCCGTAAAGTCGATTTTCGTAATACGGTTGTCATTATGACTTCCAATGTCGGAACCAGGATGATTAAAGATGGCAAAACGGTCGGATTTGGCGCCGAACAGATTGACGCCTCACATGATGTCATGAAACGAAAAGTATCCGATGAGTTGAAAAAGTTATTTAATCCGGAGCTTCTAAATAGAATTGACGAGAGTATTATTTTCCGGGCGCTGTCCGTTGAAGATATCAAACAGATCGTTGACATTCTACTGGTTGACATTGCTAAGCGATTGGCAGATAAGGGAATAAGTTTCCGACTTACCGATGAAGGCAGAAATTTTCTTGCCAATGTCGGTTTTGAACCGATGTTAGGCGCTCGTCCGCTGAAACGCGCCTTGCAGAAATATCTCGAAGATCCGCTTGCTGAAGAGCTTTTGCGCGGTCAATATGCCGGTGATTGTAATCTGGTGATCGGTGCCGACGAAGAAAAACTGACCTTCGCCTTTGAAGATAAGGAAAATCTATCTAAACCGGAGGAAGAGAAAGTATCAAATTAATACTTGATTTTTCTGGAGAAAAGTATATATTAGTTTTCTGCCCGGTATAATCGGGTAGATATTTTGAAACCGAAAGTTTGGAGTAGAAGATGGCACATAAAAAGGGCGTTGGCTCATCCCGTAACGGTCGCGATAGTAATGGTCAAAGACTTGGCGTCAAGGCGTATGCCGGTGAGGCGGTACATGCCGGATCAATTATTATCAGACAGCGTGGGACAAGAATTCTTCCCGGCCTCAATATTGGCCGCGGGAAGGACGATACCTTGTTTGCCAAAATCACCGGTGTGGTGAAATTCGAAAGAAAAGGCAGAGACAGAAAAATGGTATCGATTCAGGAATAGTTTTTTTTCAAATCAAGTTACTTTAAAATCCCGCGATATTTGTCGCGGGATTTTTTTATCCCAGAAATAGAAGCGCCACGCCGCCGGCTGCAATAATTGCTCCGATAAGAGCCCTGATTGTTACTTTTTCCTTATATACTATGATTACCAGCGGAATGACCATGACCGGAACAATCGCCATAATTGCCGCCGCAATTCCGGCTTCGGTATTATTAACCGCTACCAGAGATAACCAAACACCAAGAAACGGGCCGCAAATTGTCCCACCAAGAGCGAACCACAAAGCGCGGCTGTTTTTGAGTTTGCCGAGTGTTTTTTTTAAATCACCCCTGAATATACTGAATATCCAGATCGCCGCCGCCGCTGTAATCATTCGGATAAATGTTGCCGGAAGCGGATCGACACCGTCGCTCATTCCAGATTTTGCCAGAACCAATCCAATCGCCTGTCCGGCCGCTCCACCGAGAGCCAGTAAGATACCTGTTAATTTTGAACCCTGATCGGCATAATTATTTTTTTCTTCCTTCTTACCGCGCTCGGCAGTGACCCAGGCAACTCCGGCAACAGTGATGCCGATTCCAAGGATAGCCATCAATCCTAATTTTTCGCCCAGAATAATCCAGGCGGTCACCGCGGCGATAATCGGCGAGACGGTAAAAACAAGCAGCGTTAACCTTGTGCCCAATATTACAAAAGCGCGAAACAGACAGGTATCACCCAGTGCCAAACCGATGATCCCGCTTGCTGTCAAGTACAGAAAAGCATGGGATGAAACATCCCCCGGCAAAAAATGGCCGGTTGTAAAAAACATAGTGATAGATAAAAAAAGCACCGCCAAAGGCATCCGAAATTTATTCACCCAGTACGAGCCGATCAGCCGTCCGGCCAGAGTGAAAAATATTGATGTAAACGACCACAAAAATGCAGTCATTAAGGCAGCTATTTCACCGGTGTAATTCATTTGGCAATATAATAAAAATTCGGCAAAAGTGAGGAAATTTCATTTTTTGTCAAATCACAAAATATCTGCATTGTTGACTTTTGACCATCTATTGACTATTTTCGCATGAAATGTCACAGGAGGAAAAAATCAATGAGGCCGGCTAAACTGTTCCTATTTTTCACTTTCCTGATTATTTTGATCCTTCCAATGCACTCAAGTTTTGCCGATGAGACAATATCAAATGATTCGACAATAATTTTATCCGATTCAACAATAGAAAAAGTTAGCGACAGTTTGGCGGTTGCGGCAACATCAGGAAACGGAGAAAACGATTTTGTCTATCCGATGTCGCCGGAACGCAAAGAGAAACTGATTTCATATTCAAAATTTACAAATATCTGGCGGTTTGCCAGCTTTTTTATCGGAATCGCTTTTTTGCTGATAGTTCTTTTTACTAAATTATCGGTTCGTTTTCGTCTATGGGCTAATGCCGTTTCTAAGAAAAAGATTTTTCAATATTCAATTTATATAATTCTGTTCACATTGTTTATGTATCTAATAAATCTTCCGGTCGATTATTATCGAAATTTCTTAATCGAACATGAATACGGTTTTTCGAATCAAACAGCCGTGGAGTGGTTTATTGAGGGTTTAAAATCGCTCGGACTTGAGCTTCTTTTTAGTGTGATAATTATTTCAATATTGTACTCGCAGATTAACAAAACCAAAAAATGGTGGCTGCACTTTGCTATCGGTGCTATTCCATTTCTGGTTTTTCTGATGGTTATATACCCGGTTGTCATATCCCCGATGTTTAATGAATTTAAACCGCTTCAGGATAAAGAACTGGCGGCTGAGATGACTGCGCTGGCAGAAAAAGCCGGGATTCATAATCCTGACATTTATGAAGTCGATGGATCCAAGCAGTCGAATAAGATCAATGCCTATTTTGTCGGAATGTTCGGTACCAAACGAATTGTAATGTACGATACAATTATAAAGAATTTCACTACCGATGAATTAAAATTTGTGATGGCGCATGAGATCGGACATTATCTTAAAAATCATATCTGGTACGGTCTGTTTTCGGCGGTGTTAATGATATTTGTTATCTGTTGGTCGATGAATAAACTGCTTCATAAATTTATAGGAAGGTACAAAGACAAATTCGGCTTCGACCGACTGGGAAATATCGCCAGCCTGCCGTTAGTTATGCTTTTTATATCGATTTTCATTTTTATCACACAACCGGTAAACAATGGGTTTAAACGCATTGCGGAATATCAGGCCGACCGCTTTGGTTTGGAACTGTCAGGGGTAACCGATGAGGTTGCTGTTACTGCTTTTGACAAGCTGTCGGTATATAATCTATCCGATCCCGATCCGGCCGATATTATTGAATTTTGGTTTTATAGTCATCCGACCTTGAAAAAACGGATGGCCAATGTCAGAGAAATTTATAATGAAATTAATTAATTTAAATATGTACTGTAGTAAGTAGAGGTAAAAACAAATAAAGTTTGTGGAGATAAAAATGAAGCAAGTAAGTACCAAGACAATAACTGATACCGTACGAAAAATGGCTATCGAGGCATCGTACGATCTCGGCGACGATGTGTTAAAAGCATTGGAAGATGCCAAAAAAGTTGAGGAATCTCCGGTTGGCCTGGGGATATTGGAGCAGATCACAAAAAATGCCGAGATTGCCAGAAATGAAAAATCACCGATGTGCCAGGATACCGGGTTGGCGGTTCTTATGATTGAGCTGGGACAGGAAGTACAGATTGTTGACGGTGACTTTACCGAAGCAATCAATGAAGGTGTTCGTCAGGGATACGACGAAGGTTATCTTCGTAAATCGGTCCTTTCTGATCCGCTGGAACGTAAAAATACCGGCGACAATACTCCGGCGATGATTACCGTTGATCTTGTCCCTGGAGACAAATTAAAAATTACGATTGCGGCCAAAGGCGGCGGTTCGGAAAATATGTCGGAAGTTAAAATGCTGAAACCGTCCGATGGTGTCGAGGGGGTCAAAGAGTTTGTGGTCGATAAAGTGATTCGTTCCGGCGGCAATCCCTGTCCTCCGGTGATTATTGGAGTTGGAATCGGCGGCACCTTTGATAAGTGTGCTTTGCTGGCAAAAAAATCTCTGATGCGTGATGTTGGCGATCGTCATCCGAATAAATTTTATGCCGATCTGGAACTGGAATTGCTTGGCAGGATCAACAAAACCGGGGTCGGACCACAGGGGTTGGGTGGAACCACTACTGCACTTGATGTCCATATCGAAGTTGCACCGTGCCATATCGCAAGTCTGCCGGTGGCAGTCAATACCCAGTGCCATGCCGCTCGTCATAAATCGGTGATTTTGTAAATATAAATTTTGGAGATAATACCATGTCAGATAGAATAAATATTACGACACCACTGACCGATGAGGTGGTGGAAAGTTTAAAGGTTGGCGACCTGGTTCAAATAACCGGGACGATTTATACTGCTCGCGATGCCGCCCATAAAAGATTAGTTGATCTGCTCGATAAGGGCGAGGAATTGCCGTTTGATGTTAAGGGGCAGTTGATATATTTTGTCGGCCCGACTCCGGCCAAACCTGGTCAGGCAATCGGTTCCGCCGGACCGACCTCATCGTACCGGATGAATATCTACACCCCGCGTTTGATCGAAGTCGGTCAAAAAGGGATGATCGGTAAATCGGAGATGGGTCCCGAAGTTGTCGCCGCGATGAAAAAACATAAAGCTGTCTATCTTGCCGCGGTTGGTGGAGCCGGGGCATTGATTTCAAAATCGATTACCGCCAGCGAAGTGATCGCGTATGAAGATCTCGGTGCCGAAGCGATCCGTAAGATGACGGTTAAAGACTTTCCGGCGATAGTTGCACTCGACTGTCATGGCGGCAATCTGTATCAAGAAGGCAAAGCCAAATACTCGAAAGAGTAGCTGATTAAATTGTGGGTGGTGGACGTCTCCGTCCGCCGCCTTATTTATTTTCTGTGGTGCCCCACCGCTTGCGGTGGGATATTTCAATATTGTGGTTTTTATTATAATGGTATATATTATCCAATCATTGGATATAATTTTGATGGAGTATGTTGTGTGAAATTGCAAAAACTGACTGAAATGCAAAAAAACATATTACGAGAATACGAGCCTATTCTAAGAAAGTGCGTTAATGTTGGCGATTTGGCAACCGCAAAAAGAGTTGTATCAAAATTACAAAAAATATTACGTGCAACTGGACATGAGACAAGATTATTGCAAGCAAAAAATTGGCTATATGAATGCGCAATGGAAAGTGGTGAATTGAATTTTGCGATTTCCGGATTTATGGGA
>DAOUVS010000156.1 GCA_030667525.1 Candidatus Zixiibacteriota bacterium
GATTGTTTTAAAACTAAAAAAGATTGGCGGGCTGGACAAATCTCAGTTATCCGGAATTACACATCTGGTCGCCTCCTCGGTTGAAGGTTTGAAACCGGAAAATATCTCTATTGTTGATTATAACGGAAACCTTCTTTCGTCGGCGATTGAAACTGATGTTCTGGCTGGTCTGACCGCTTCGCAATTGGAAGTCAGGAAGAATGCAGAAAAATATCTTGAAGGTAAAGCCCAGTCGATGCTTGATGGTGTTATCGGAGACGGCAAATCGATAATCCGGGTTTCGGTTGCTATGAATTTTAGGCAGGTAGAAAAAACATCCGAGTTGTATGATCCGAACTCTTCTGTTATTCGCAGTGAAGAGAAAACTGAAGAATCAGCGGCGGCTACAGATAAGCAGGATGAATTTGCCGAAAGCAAGGATGACAAAAAGGTCGAGACTTCTATTGCCAATTATGAAATAAGTAAAACGGTTGAACATATTGTCAACTCAGTCGGTAATATTGAAAGGCTGACTGTGGCAGTTATGATTGATGGTATTTATAAAGATGTCGAAAATGCAGAGGGTGTTTTAGAAAATATCTATGAACCACGTCCGCAGGAAGAGATTGACCGCATTACCGCGATTGTGAAAAGTGCGGTAGGTTTTGATCAGCAGAGAAGTGACCAGATCGAAGTTGTCAATATTCCGTTTGATAAACAATCAATGGAACATGATCAACAACAATTGGATCAAATGGTTCAACTTGATTTTTATTACGATATCGGCAAAAAGATTGGATGGGGATTACTCGCGATAATGGTTCTGTTTTATGCACGAAGCAAAGCAAAAAGATTGTTCTCATCTCTTGGAAGATTACTCCCCGGAATCAAAGTAATTCCTAAGACCGCTATTCCTGAGGAGGAAGAGGACGAGGAAGAATCGATTGTGATTGAGGATGAAGAACCAATACCGGTTTTTGTAAAGAAGAAACGAAAAGCTACAGTTGTCGACTCAATGCAAAAAGTGGCCAATGAAAAACCTGAAGAGATCGCCAGGGCGATAAAAACGATGATGTTGGAAAGTGCTCACAATGAATAAAAAAGATGATATATCAAATTATACGGCAATTCAAAAGGCAGCGATTGCGCTTATCTCTTTTGGAACTGAAGTGTCCGCATTAGTCCTGAAAGGGATGTCGGACTCCGATGTTGAAAAGTTGACTGTCGAAATAGCGAATGTGAGAGATGTTTCTCCCGAGCTTCAGGAGCAGGTTGTTAAGGAATGCCATGATATTTTCATTGCCCGTGAATATATTTCTCAGGGTGGTGTTGATTTTGCCAGAGAAATTTTGGATAAGGCGGTTGGCAGCAAGCGAGCCAATGAAATTCTTGGTAGACTTGAATCATCTTTTCAAACATCAGGTTTTAATCTCTTAAAGAGTATTGATACCAAGCAGTTGGTTGGTGTCATCCAAAATGAACACCCCCAAACTATCGCTGTTATTCTGACTCAGTTGACACCGGCGCAGGCAGCTTCGATTCTGTCCGATCTGCCATCAGAATTACAATCTGAGGTAGCATTACGCATCGCCACTATGGAAAAAATATCTCCGGAAATACTAAAAGAAATAGAGACAACACTCTCGACTCATTTCGAAGACAGCGCCGCCGGTGATATTACTCTTTCCGGTGGAAGTAAAACGATGGCAGAGATTCTTAATACAATTGATACGGCTGCTGAGAAAAATATACTTCAGGCGCTTGAGGCCGAAAACGCCGAATTGGCCGCTGAAATTAAAAATATGATGTTTGTTTTTGATGATTTGATTCTTCTTGATGACCGTTCAATTCAAAGATTACTCAAAGAGGTTGAATCACGTGATCTGGCGGTTGCCCTTAAGGCGGCATCAGAGGAAGTCCGGGCGAAGATCTATTCTAATGTCTCGGAACGAGTGACGGTTATGATAAAAGAGGAAATGGAATTTATGGGTCCGATGCGACTCTCCGATGTTGAGGCAGCCCAGCAGCAGATTGTGGAATCGGTTCGCAGGCTTGAAGAAGAGGGACAGATTGTTGTTGCCGGTCGTGGCGGTGGAAAGGACGATGTCATTGTCTAACAGACTGATTTGTCCTCAGATTGTCAGCGAAAAAGTAATTATTGGCGATTTCAGATCTGACATCATCATCGATCGCCAGGCTGAAGAAATCGTCAGGAATGAATTTCCGGAAATCGAGATCATAACATCGGTAGAGGGAAATAAGTTGGTCCCTATTGCCAGCCTGGTAAAACTTGACGAACGTCTCAAAGCAGAGAGTGAACAGAAACGAATTGAATCTTCCAATAAGGCCAAAGAAGCTCAGGAAAACGGATATAAAAACGGATATCAAGATGGACTTAGCAAGGGACATGAAGAGGCGCAGAAAGTTATTCAAAATTTTGCCTCTTTGGTAAATGCAGCCACCAGTCAGCGCGGAGTCCTTTACAATGATGCCAGAAAAAATATCCTTGAATTGGTCACCAGTATTGCCAGAAAAATAACATTTGGCGCTGCCAGAACCGATCCTGATGTTACTGCCGGAATCATTTCGGGCGTAATTGACAAATTAGTCGATAAGACGAAATTAAAAATTAAAGTACATCCCGAACATTATCCATCGATAGAACAGCAGATTGAACGTTTTAAAGGCGATTCAACCGCGATCAAAGAAATTTCTATCGAACCGGACACTCGTGTCCGGATGGGCGGTTGCTATATTGAAACACCTTCCGGCGATATTGATGCCCGGGTCGAGAGCCAGATGGATATTATCGCAAGCACTTTTGAAAATAATTACGGTGAATAGTGAAAACAATTCCTTATGATCTCTATGCTCGCCGGATAGATGAAATAAGTACTATTAAGCATTCCGGTCGAGTCGTCAAAATAGTTGGTTTAATTGTAGAATCGGAAGGGCCGGCTGTTTCAATAAATGATCTTTGCCAAATTGAAAATTCTGAAACCGGCAAAAAGATAAAAGCCGAGGTCATTGGATTTCGAGACAATCGCATTTTATTGATGCCGCTTGGTTCGGTAAGCGGGATAACTCCCGGCGCGGTTGTTATCTCAACCGGTGAACAATTGCGGGTGGGGGTCGGTGAAGAATTAATCGGCCGGGTTATTGATGGATTGGGTCGTCCGATAGATGGTAAAGGACCAATTTTATGCTCCACCACCCGAACCATTGATTCCGAGCCAATTCCTGCCATGACAAGGAAAAGAATAACTGAACCGCTGAGAACTGGAATATCGGTAGTAGATATAATGGCTTCAATCGGTCAGGGGCAGAGGCTTGGCATTTTTTCCGGATCTGGTGTTGGCAAATCGGTGATGATCGGTATGATGGCGAGAGGTTCATCGGCTGATATAAATATTATTGCCTTAGTAGGTGAGCGTGGAAGAGAGATTAGAGAATTTATAGAAAAAGATTTAGGTCCTGAAGGTCTGAAAAGATCGATTGTTGTTGCCGTCACTTCTGATCAACCTGGTTTGATAAGAGTAAAAGGGGCGATGACCGCCACTGCTATCGCCGAGTATTTTCGCGATCAGGGGAAAAATGTTATGCTCCTGATGGATTCGATCACCAGAATAGCGATTGCTCAGCGTGAAATAGGTTTGGCCGCCGGAGAGCCGCCAGCAACCAAAGGTTACACTCCTTCGGCATTTGCAATGCTTCCTAAAATTCTGGAACGAGCCGGAACCAATGATAAAGGCTCTATCACCGGACTTTATTCTGTACTGGTGGAAGGCGATGATTTTAACGAACCGATCTCTGATGCCGTCAGATCGATTCTGGATGGTCATGTTACCTTATCAAGAAAACTTGCCGCACATAATCAATATCCGGCCGTCGATGTTTTAGATTCGATTAGTCGGTTGATGATTGATATTTCTACTCCCGAACATATTGAATTAGCAGGAAGAGTGCGGGAGATTGTTGCAACTTATCGTGAGTCAGAGGATCTTATCAATATCGGTGCCTATGTTAAAGGTTCATCACAAAAGATAGATTATGCCATTTCCAAGATTGATCAAATAAACCAGTTTTTCCGGCAGGGCATAAGAGAAATGCGCGATTTCGACGAATCATTATCGGCCTTAGCTGAGATCATCTCCGATTCGGCGCCGGTGGGAGCATCAAATGAAGAAGTTCAAATACCGGCTGGAGCCGCTGCTTAAGCTTAAGGCTTATCGCGAAAAGGAAGAGCAGAAGGTGCACGCCGCTGCGCTCCAAAAAGTATATTCCCAGGAAAATTCGCTGGTTAATATAAATTCCGATCGCACTAACAATCAAAAAAGTTTGAGGAATGTTCAGTCAGGAAAGCTTAATTTATCACTGCTATCAAGTTACTCCCGATATTTTGTAAAATTAAAAAAGGATGAATTTATTGGGCGCGAGATGTTGCAAGTCTTCAAAAAAGATACCGAAGAGAAACGACTTAAACTTCTCGAAGCGACCAAACAGCGTAAGATATATGATAAACTCAAAGAGAAACATCACGAAAAATATACTCATGAGCTTGAACAGCTTATTCAAAAAGAACAAGATGAAATAGCTGTGCAAATTACCAGACAAAAAAAAGACTCCTGCTCATAAACAGGAGTCAAAGGTAGTAGCTGATCGATACTGTGTCCGCAGTTAACTAACAACTACTTTAATAATATCATTTTTTTACTTTGCGTAAACTCTCCAGCTTCCAATCGATAAAAATAAATACCTGATGCGATCTTACTTCCATTAACATCGATGCCGTCGAAAATTACCGAATGTTTTCCGGCTGTTAGTTTCTCATCAGTCAAGGTCTTAACCGTCTGTCCCAACACATTAAAAACAGTCAGTTTAATATGACCGGCCTTGGGTAGTTCAAACTGAATCCTGGTACTCGGATTAAACGGATTGGGGCTGTTCTGCGCCAGTAAGTACTCTGTTGGAAGGACAAACTCTTCATCGTCATCAATATCAGTTGCCGATTTTATATCAACATAACCGGCTGTAAAATATGGAGCATACGTCAGTCCACCGGCCGCAGTTGTCTGATGGAATTCGAGCGATTGACCCGCCGGCACCAGATAGCTTGTTGAATCTATCAGAACCAGTTCATCTTGTGCCGATTGATCGATATCAAAAATAATTATGGCCAACAATCCGCTGCCCGGGGTTAATGGTGTATCTTCGCCAAAAGTTATTCCAACATGTATATTTCTTTTGCTTTGATTGGCTTCCTCCACTTTTTGAGCAGCCTCACTACGAGTCTGATCAAAAATAACATCATTATAAATCAGGTTATCAGAGGAGTATGAAAAAGTTAAATCAATTTTTGAAAGATCTTCCTCGTTTTTCCCGTAAATACCGACAACCACCTGCTCGCCTGCCATTGCACCGATTGAATCGACCCAGACAGAATCAAAAGTCGGCGGTGCCTCAAGAACAGTTATACTCCCACTAAAAAATTGCGGAATAAAGGTCGATGCATATTTATTGGTCAGAATTGTTCGCAAATAATTAGAATCTTTTTGCCAGGATGCAGAATCAATTGGGATTATTGTACCGGCTGCAGAAGGCAAAATATCAAAGAAAATATTACACAATAAACCGCTATCAGGGGGGATGTTACCTTCCCAACCAAGGGCGGCAAAAACAATTAAATTGGCAGAATCACTGACCTCTGGACTAATTCCAGCGTTGTCCTCCAAACGACTGCCAATAATAGATATTGAATCAAAAGCCAGTCTTAGAGTGTCAAAACTCAGGACTAATTGAGCGCCACCAAGCAGACTGTCATTTGATAAATAAACCGGTAAAACCGCCTGGCCAACTGACGGCACTGTAATATTGCCAACCCATAAAGTGTCCGGTTCTCCAAGATCGGGGTCAGCAGCCAAACATGGAATTGACGCCAATAACAAGAGGCATCCTAATGTCAATATTGCTAATTTCTTCATAATATTCCTTCTGCTAAAATACACAATTGGTTATCAGCAAATTGGGTGCAAAAAAAGCAGTTTTTTAAAACATTTCAAACGGTGTCATATCCCGTAGCAATTCAACAGGTTGTAGAAATTATCTCAGTAGTAAATATAAACAGTTTTCCAGAATTAGGCAAGCGAAAACTTATCTCAGCCATAAATATGAATCAAATTGCAAAAGGATGGAAGGGAGAGATAAAAATTTATTTTTCTGGAAACGCTTACTTTGGTAATCGGAATATTTTTCCGTTTTAAATGATTCTGTAATAAGTAAACTGCTTCAATTATAAATATTTTTGTCGTGTAACGGACTGATATTCATATAGATACATCATTTCAACTTTCCCGAAGACAACTTTGGTACCGCTGTTGCTTAAAGATAATCTGGAGGATTGGATTAAATATGATTAAAGGATTATATCGATCAGGGTCGGCCATGGTGCCGCGAATAAAGCAGCAAGAGACTATCGCCAATAATCTGGCTAATGTCTCAACTCCCGGATTTAAGAAGGATATGCTGTTCACACGTGAGCTTACCAGGCAACAATCAAAAAACGCTACACGCCAAACAGATTGGCAAACACCAATGATTGATCAGATTTATACCCATCATTCTCAGGGAACTCTGGATAAAACGGGGAACCCTCTTGACCTCGCTCTTGAAGGGGAAGGCTTTTTGTTGGTTGAGTCCCCGGAAGGTGAAGCTCTGCTAACTCGTGCCGGAAACTTTTCGGTTGATCCGCAAGGCTTTTTGTCGACTTCCGATGGGAATCGTCTGATGGGAGAAGGTGGCACAATCAATGTCGGTAATGGTGATGTAAGTATTTCCGAAGCGGGGCAGGTTGAAGTCAACAATGATGTTATCGGGACAATCCGTGTCGTTGAGGTGGAGAACAAGGCCCAATTAAGCAAAATCGGGCGTTCCTCTTTTATGATCCCTAATGGCATTGAACCGGTAGCGGCAGTCAATTTTGCAATCAGACAAGGGTATTTGGAAAGCTCTAATGTTGACATCGTCAAAGAGATGGTCGAAATGATTGTTTCTTACCGCAACTACGAGGCTGATGCCAAATCGCTTCAGACTCAGGATCAATCGTTGGAAAAATTAATGACTAATGTTGGACGAATCAGATAGAGAAATAATGATAGGAGATAGATTTCATGATTAAGGCAATGAGAACCGCAGCCTCCGGTATGTCGGGGCAACAGATGAATATTGATAACATTGCCAATAACTTGGCCAATGTTAATACCACTGGGTTTAAAAA
>DAOUVS010000199.1 GCA_030667525.1 Candidatus Zixiibacteriota bacterium
CTGGCTCCATGCTTCATCGATGGGTGAAGTCAAAGTGCTCGCTATTCTCAAAGAGTATCTTGAGAAATCGGACCAGTCGATTTCTATCTTTATTACCGTTATGACCGAGACCGGATACCAGAGCGCCTTAAAATTGGTGGAAGATAAAAGCCAGGTTGCCTTTTTTCCGCTCGATTATTCAGCCGCCATTAATAAATTTTTGGATATGGTTAAGCCGCTGGCTTCGGTTTTTATTGAGACCGAAATATGGCCGAATATGATTGATAGACTTGGTAAAAATAATATCCCGATATTTCTGGCCAATGGGCGGTTGTCAGAAAAATCATGCCGCAGTTATGTCCGCTTTAAAAAACCATTGAGTAGATTATTTAAGAATTATAAGCGGCTAATGGTGCAATCAGAAGATGATAAAAATCGATACATCAAAATCGGAGCACCGGAAAACAAAATTGAAGTCATCGGGAATCTGAAATTTGACGCCACTGTCAACACAGTTTCGGGCGAACAGAAACAGGAACTCAGAAATAGTCTTCCATTTGATAAAAATACAAAAATATTCATCGCCGGTTCAACAAGAAGAAATGAAAATGATATTATTCTGCGGATATTTAAAAAACTGACAGAAAAATACCGGGATGTTAATCTAATATTAGTCCCGAGACATCCTGAAAAAATAAATGAAGCAGAAAAACTGGCGACTAAATATGAGTTATCGTACAGTTTGTATTCCGAGTGTATAAAATCACGAGAAAATGTCTCAGTGGTTATTATAGATGAAATGGGCTTGCTGAATCAATTGTATGCGATCTCCGATATCGCCTTTGTCGGCGGAACGCTGGCCGATATTGGTGGACAAAATATTCTCGAACCGATCTGGGCCGGAATACCGGTTTTGTATGGACCATCTATTTATAATGTTCGGGACAGTTCTGAATATATTCTGGAAAATCAATTCGGTGCTATAATCAAAGATGAAGACGATTTTTTTGATAAACTATGTTTGTATTTTGGAAATGAGTTGACGTTTAAAAGAAAAGATGCAACTTTATCCAAAAAGTCACGGGCAAATAAAACGGCCAGAACAATCTTAGAGAGTTTGTAGCTACAAAAATCATGGAGACAATCTGGACAAGAATAATAGGCAACAAAGCTAATCCGCTTTATTGGCCGGCTTTGCTGATGCTTATGATTATCTCATGGTTTTATCGAATTGGATAACTAATTGAAAACAGCTTCAGGGGTAAACCGATAAAAACCAAAGCAACCGTGCTATCGGTTGGTAATCTAACCGTCGGTGGAACCGGAAAAACCCCGGTAACAATTTTTCTGGCCGATTATTATGTAGGAAAAGGGAAAAAGGTTGGAATTGTCCCATCGGGATATGGCCGTTTAGTAAAAACAAACATTTGTGCAACCGGGAGTGAAATATCGCAAAAAGATATAACCGAAACTGGCGATGAGTTAATGGAGATGGCTGAGAGTTTGCCGAAGGTCTATTTTTCGGTCGCAAAGTCAAAGACCAGTGCGGCAGAACTGCTCGAGAAGAAATATCAGGTCGATATAATAATTGTCGATGACGGCTTTCAGCATCGAAAACTTTATAGGTCTTTGGATATTCTCTTGATAGATGCCGGACTTGATTTAAGAAAAGAATCAATTTTTCCTCTGGGACGTTTAAGAGAGAATATATCTGCCGCTAATCGAGCCGACATGATCTTTTTGACAAAAGCTAATTTTATTAAGAGCGGTAATGATTTTAGCAAATGGCTGAGAAGACAATTTCCAAATAAGCCAATAGCTGACATTCATTTTATAAATAACAGTCTGGTGTATGGAAAAGATGAAATAGAACTCAATTCAATATCATCTCAAAGTTGTTATTTATTCGCGGGAATTGGAAATTTTGATGGACTGCGCAATCATATTAAGCAGATATTACCAAACTTAAAAGGTTGGCGGCAATTTTCGGATCATTGCCGATATAATCAATCTGATATCGATCAGATAAAAAATGATTTGGAAAAATATCAACCTGAGTATATCATCACCACTTACAAAGACTACACAAAGCTAAAGAGTTATGATTTTGGACAACAAATATATTATCTTAAATTGAGGCTCAAATTGGTACAAGAAACAAAAACCGTTTTTGATAAATTGGATCATATAGCCGAGAATATATAGTGGAAAGCAGATACGATTTCATTGTTATCGGTTCAGGAATTGCGGGGCTGTTTTTTGCCCAGAAAGTTGCCAATCTTGTTCCCGGGGCCAAAGTCGCCGTTATCACCAAAAAAGGCGAAACAGAATCGAACACCAATTACGCTCAAGGCGGTATTGCAACGGTTATGTCGGGAGTTGACAGCTTTGATTCGCATATTGAGGATACGCTCAAGTCGGGCGCCGGTTTATGCAAAAGGAAGATTGTCGAAGAGATTGTCAAAAACGGCCCAAAGGTTATTCAGAAACTGGTTGATATTGGGGTTCGTTTCACGAAAGAAAAAGGAGAATTTGATCTCGGCCGTGAGGGTGGTCATTCCTCCAAGCGAGTCGTCCATGCCGGCGATCTGACTGGCCGCGAAATTGAACGAGCCTTACTTAATGCCTGCCGTAAAAACAAAAATGTTGATATTTTCCGAAATACAATCGCTCTCGACCTGATTACATACAACCATAACGGTCACTGGCGCTGTGGTGGTGCTTATACATTCTCCCGGCATAAACGAATATTCAGAAGTTTCTACGCTCCGGTAACAATGCTCGCGACCGGCGGAGTTGGACAGGTTTACTATAATACGACCAATCCCGATATCGCCACCGGCGACGGAATAGCAATGGCTTATCGTGCTGGAGCGAGGATAGCAAATCTTGAGTTTATTCAATTTCATCCGACCGCTTTGTATGATCCTGATGGAAAAGCATTTTTGATTTCAGAAGCAGTCAGAGGTGAGGGTGCGATTTTGATTAACCTGGCGGGTGAACAGTTCATGAAAAAATATCATCCTCAGAAAGAACTCGCCGCCCGGGATATTGTTGCTCGTGCTATCGACAGCGAACTCAAGGAAAGCGGCGATAATTGTGTTTATCTTGATATCAGCCACAAGAAAGCATCTTTTGTAAAAAAACGGTTTACAAATATTTATAAAGAGTGTTTGAAGAGAGGGTTTGATATAACCAAAGAACCGATCCCGGTGGTTCCGTCGGCTCACTACAACTGCGGCGGAATTGTTTCCGATTTGTACGGTCAAACCGATATCGAAGGAATGTATGTCTGCGGTGAATCGGCCTTTACCGGAATGCATGGAGCGAATCGACTCGCTTCGAACTCTTTATTGGAAGCAGTGGTGATGTCGGATTATTCAACTAATGTCGCCGCCGAGTTTTTCAGGAAAAACAGTTTCCCTGAAACTCCCAAGGCCGACAAATGGCTGCACTCATCAATTGTAAGACGCAAAGATAAAATTGTCATTTCTCATGACAAATTTGAATTGCGAAAACTTATGTCAGACTTTATGGGTATCGTTAGGACCTCCAGCCGTCTGGAGATGGCTCACAATCACGTCAAACTGATAGCAAAGGAGATTGACTCATTTTATCTGAGCCATCCCTCATCTTATGATATTATCGAACTTAGAAATATAGCTCTGGTTGCAAATTTGATTATTCGCTGCGCCCTGCGAAGAAAAGAATCGCGTGGTTTGCATTATATTATTGATTATCCCAATACTGACGATAAAAAGGGCCGGCACAATACAATTATCAAACCGCCCAACTATAAACATCTTGGGAGGAAAAATGCCCGGTAAAGATGAAATGATTTTAATATTGGATTTCGGTTCTCAATACACGCAACTGATTGCCCGCCGAATCCGTGAAGAAAATATATATTGCGAAATAGTTCCTTTTAATACCGACCTGATTTCTTATAAAGACAGACCTATTAAAGGATATATTCTTTCTGGCGGTCCGGCATCAGTTACCGATTCTGACTCTCCCCGGCTGGACAAATCATTTTTCAAATCTGATATACCAATTCTTGGCGTTTGTTACGGAATGCAGTTGATGGCGGCAATATTGGGCGGTGAGCTTACAAAATCAAAAAATCGCGAATACGGGCAGTCACAAATAACAGTTAATACTGAAAGTAGACTATTCAAGGGAGTTAATAAAAGCAGTCGGGTTTGGATGAGTCACGGTGATTCTATAATATCATTCCCTGATGACTTTACTGTTATCGGATCGACCGAAACAGTTAAAATAGCGGCCGTCGAACAAAAGAATGCAAATTTATATGGGCTCCAGTTCCATCCGGAAGTGATGCACACTGCCGAAGGCAAAAAGATTCTGCACAATTTTCTCTTCGATATTTGCGGATGTTCCGGTAACTGGACAACCGAATCATTTATCAAATCGACCGTTGCTGATCTCAAAATCAGATTAAAAGACAAAAAGGTTGTTCTGGCGATTTCCGGAGGAGTTGACTCGACCGTCTGTTCGCTGCTCTTAAAAGAAGCAATAGGTGAAAATCTTTATGCCATCTTTGTTGATAATGGTGTCTTGCGTAAAAATGAATTTGTTGATGTTGAAAAAATGCTGTCATCTCTGGGGTTAAATCTAAAGGCTGTTGATGCCTCCCAACTGTTTCTTGATCGGTTAAAAGGTATCTCCGACCCGGAAGAAAAACGTAAAATTATTGGACGAACATTTATTGATGTTTTTGAAGATGAAGCATCAAAAATCGGTGAAGTCGAATATCTGGCCCAGGGTACACTTTATCCCGATGTAATTGAATCGGTTTCGTTTAAGGGACCATCGGCAACAATTAAGTCGCATCATAATGTCGGCGGATTAAAAGACAGGATGAAACTGAAACTTGTCGAACCACTTCGTGAACTGTTTAAAGATGAAGTCAGGCAACTGGGACAAAAATTCGGACTCGAGCATAAATTTGTCGGTCGGCATCCTTTCCCCGGACCAGGGTTAGCTGTACGTATTATTGGTGAAATCACTCCCGCTCGTCTTGAGATATTAAGAGAAGCTGATGCTATCTATATGGATGAACTTCACGGAAGCGGGCAGTATGATAAAATCTGGCAGGCGTTTGCGGTTCTGCTGCCGGTTAAATCGGTTGGAGTCATGGGTGATGAACGGACCTATGAAAATGTAGTTGCCCTGCGTGCGGTAACCTCGACCGATGGTATGACCGCCGATTGGGCAGTTATTCCGAGTGATGTTCTGGCCAGGATTTCCAACCGTATTATTAATTCGGTCAAAGGTGTCAATAGAGTGACCTATGATATCTCCTCCAAACCACCGGCCACGATCGAATGGGAATAGTCGCATCGAAGTCTATTTGCTCATATTTAGATAAAATTTATTTAAAATTTTCTTGACAGCTTTCAAATATTTTAATATTTTAAAATACAGCCCAATTATAAGTTGATGGATGCACAAGGTACGTGGGGACGTTGTTTGTAATAACTTTTTAAGCATTTTATCCAAAACTTGAGCACGAAATCTCTAAAATTTTGGGGTGGAAACAGAACATAAAAAACTAAATTTTCTCCGGTTTTTTTATCGGCGAAAAAATTGGTCTAATTGATCAAATCATAATAAGACTTTTTGTCTCATTATAATTCCTCAATTGACCAAAGAGCACGGTTATATATATGGCCGGGAAAGGGTGATTTATATGCAAAAGTATGAATCGAATACACCGCGACCGCCGCCAATCAATTAAAAATGTCCATTTTTTTAGTCAACTAACTTTACACAAGGAGAAGTAGCATGTTAAAATGCA
>DAOUVS010000222.1 GCA_030667525.1 Candidatus Zixiibacteriota bacterium
AGGGGTTGGATCGCGGTATGGAATGCGGAGTTGAGATGTTCTGTATGGGCGTTTCGGCGAGCGAAACCCACAGTCAGAAAAACACCCGGATGACCCCGGCGGAAGCATTGGGACGAATCATTCCGATGGCCAAAAAAGCTCTTGATGCCGGCAAGAAAGTACAGGTATCGGTACAATCTGCTTTTGGATGCGGGTTTGAAGGTGCCATACCTAAAGAAAAGGTCTTAACAATTGTTAAAGAATATCTATCTGCCAGTATTAAAAATATAAGTCTGGCCGATACTGCCGGACACGCTCAGCCGATGCAAGTTGAAGATCTATTTAATAGCATCAAAGAACTTGATAGTAGCGCAGAATTGGCCTGCCATTTCCACAACACTTATGGTCTGGGATTAGCTAATTGTTACGCTGCCTTAAAAGCCGGGGTCACCTCATTTGAATCTGCTTTTGGTGGCTTGGGTGGATGCCCCTTCACCAAATTGCCTGCTGGAAATGTCAGCACCGAAGATCTAGTACACTCATTACAACGGATGGGTTATCGAAAAGATATAAATCTTGATTCTCTTTTAGATACCGCCAAAGCAGTCGGAATATTTTTTGATCGAGAACTGCCCGGTTCGGTTTTAAAATCTGGCTCCATTGTTGAAAGTAAGAAAGGGTAAATAGGAAACATCATGAAAATATTAGAAAACGTTCGTGTTCTTGATTTAACCAATGTTTTATCAGGCCCGTTTTGTACTTTGCATCTCGCTTTAATGGGCGCCGAAGTCATTAAAATTGAAGTTCCCGGAAATGGTGATCTGGCCCGCAAGCTCGGCAATACCCCTTCACTCAATCAGCAATTAATGGGGACCAGTTTTCTAGCCCAAAATGCCAACAAGAAATCACTGACATTAAATTTGAAAACTGAAGAAGGTAAAGAGATTTTTCGCAAACTTCTTAAGACAGCTGATGTTGTTGTTGAAAATTTCCGTCCCGGTGTTATGAAAAGGTTAGGATTCTCGTGGGAGGAGATGTCCAAAATTAATCCGCAACTCGTTTATTGTGCAATTTCAGGATTTGGGCAGACCGGCCCCGATGCTTTCAAACCTGCTTACGATCAAATTATTCAGGGTTTATCGGGAGAGATGGATGTCAACGGCGATGAACGGCTTCATCCATTGCGGGCCGGTTTCCCGGTTTGTGATACCGTCGGCGGGTTAAATGCCGCTTTTGCGGTTATGGCGGCCCTTTATCATAAAGAAAAAACCGGCGAAGGCCAAGCGATTGATATTGCACTATTGGATTCTATCATGCCGCTGATGGGCTGGGTTGCTGCGAATCTATTAATTGGCGGGAAATCACCAATTCCTATGGGTAATGATAATTTCACCGCCGCACCATCGGGCGTATTTAAAACAAAAGATGGTTTTATAAATATCGCCGCCAACAAACAGGAGCAGTGGGAAGCATTGGTTGATATTATCGAACTACCGGAACTCAAAACCGATCCCCGCTTTCAGGAACGTGATACAAGAAAAGCAAACAGAAAAGAACTGACTCCGATTCTCGAAGAAAAACTGGCTAAAAACATAACTGAATTCTGGGTCGATGCTTTTAATGCCAAAGGGATTCCGTCAGGTGATATTCTTAATCTGGAAAAGGCATTATCAAGCGAACAGATCAAACATCGGGAGACGATCACAAGTATCAATGAAAAAGAGATCGGCGATTTGAAACTATTCAATCTTTCGGCCAAATTTTCCAAAACACCCGGAAGTATCGACTCCCCACCGCCGCGCTTATCGGCCAATACCGATGAAATTCTGGGGCAGCTGGGATATTCGGTCGATGAATTAAATAGTTTAAAGGAAAACAAAGTAATCTAATCGTATGAGTTGTAGATTTTAGAGATAGGAGTCTAATTAATGGGAATGACCTATGTTCAGAAAGTAATTGCCAAAGCGTGCGGCAAAAAATCTGTTGCTGTAGGTGATGTTGTTGAACCATCTGTAAATCTGGCGATGTCACATGAGAATGGCGCACTGGCAATGACCCAGTTTCAGGAAATATATAGAGAAATCGATCTGGAAGCCAAGATCTGGGATCCGGATCGGATCGCAATCATTTTCGACCATCGGGTTCCAGCCGAAAGTGCCAAAACAGCGACCAACCAGAAAAAACTGAGAGCCTTTGTCGGTGAACAAGGGATCAGCAAATTTCATGATATTCGTGGTGACGAAGGCGGTATCTGCCATCAGATTCTTCCTGAAAACGGATATGTCCGCCCCGGCGAAGTTGTTGTCGGCACTGATAGTCATACCACCAGTCATGGTGCATTAGGTGCTTTTGCATTCGGAATCGGAGCGACAGAAATGGCGGCGGTCTGGGCACTGGGTAAAGTCTTAAATGTCGAAGTCCCGGGGACAATCAAAGTTGAAGTAAATGGAAATTTTCAAAAAAACGTCGGCCCCAAAGATTTGATCTTACATCTGATTGGGAAAATTTCGTCAGAAGGTGCTAATTTTAAGGTCCTTGAATTTCATGGCGAAACCATTCGTTCGATGTCAACTTCCGGTCGTTTGGTTATCTGCAATATGTCGGTGGAGGCCGGAGCAACTGCCGGAATCGTCCCTCCCGATGATGAAACAATCCGGTATCTCAGAGAAGTAGCAGGCGTTACCGATGAATTGGATATTTTCTCACCCGATGATGACGCTGTCTATGAAAAAGTTGTGGAGGTCGATGCCTCCAGTTTAATGCAGCAGATAGCCTGTCCGCATACGGTAGATAATATTAAAAATATTGATGAGGTTGTCGGAACCAGGATAGATCAGATCGTTGTCGGTTCCTGTACTAATGGTCGCCTTGATGATATCGAAACAGCGGCAAAATTTCTCAAAGGTAAGAAGGTCAATAAAAAAACTCGCATGCTGGTCTTCCCTGCCACCTGGAGAATTTATCGCGAAGCACTTAAACTTGGTTATCTTGGTGACATTATCGATGCCGGTGCGGTGGTATGTAATCCCGGATGCGGTCCCTGTCTCGGGGTGCATCAAGGTGCCTTGGGAGACAATGAAGTTGCATTGGCAACTACTAATCGGAATTTTAAGGGTCGGATGGGTAACCCCGGAGCTGAGGTATATCTTTGCTCCCCGGCTGTTGCCGCGGCCAGTGCAATAACCGGTGTCATTACTATTCCGGCACAGGAAGGAAACTAAAATGGGTAAAGTTGTTTATAAAATAGGTGATGATGTCTCGACCGATATTATCTATCCCGGTCGTTTTATGGCGACGGTACTTCCTACCGAGACTCCGCAATTTGCATTTGCCGATGATAAAGAATTTAATGCCAAACTAAATAATAAAGAAATCCCTGCCGGGAGTTTTATTGCTGCCGATAAAAATTTCGGCTGTGGATCATCACGTGAACAGGCCGCTTCTTGTTTAAAAGGATGGGAAGTAACCATTGTTGCCAAACATATTGCCCGGATATTTCTGCAAAATTCAATCAATCTTGGATTGAATGTTTTGATTTGTCCCGATATTGATGCCGATATGGGTGATGAACTGGAAGTAAGTGGTGATGTGCTTAAAAATAAAACATCAGGAAAAGAATTTAAGATCGCCCCGCTTCCAGCGGCCCGTCAGGCAATCATTGATGCCGGAGGTTTGATAGCTTATACCAGAACACGTCTTATGGCCGATAAGTCGTAATTGATTCTATTTATATAGAATGTACTATTAACCCGCTTTTAATTAATTTTGAAGGCGGGTTTTAACTTTACAGGCATTTTAAAAGAATTTCTTAAGATAAATTTCTATTTTTAATAATCCGGATCGAAATTTTCTATCATTCGGATATCAGTACGTCTCACGTGCTGTAAATAGATTATTTTCTTGCCGGTGGCATCTATCGCCACATGCAAATTTTCAGACATATTAAAACTAAATAAATTCAAGGATGACACAAATGATTTGTCAAATGTAAATTTTAAAATTGTATCCGGTAATTGTAATCCCAAACCAAATTCACAGATTACTTCTTCAGGCCAATCATTATAGGTAAATAATGAATTTCCGTCGGCCGACCATGACAATGGCCAATAGCCTTTCGCGGCTTGAAAGGCGGCAGAAGGATTCTCCATAGGAATCACCCATAATGCCATGTTTTGCGTTAATCTATGACCTATAATATCGCCATATGCCGCTGCTTTTTTGCCATCGGGTGCCAAGAATAAATTTGATATAAAATTACTACGATTTAATATTGAATCGTCCTTAAATAATGATTCTAAACTATCTATTTCAAGATTAATGCATATATTATCTCCTACGTTTATACGGTCCGCAGAATTCCAGGTTATACGGTGCGATATACTATGTGTCAATAAATCATAAGTATTTACAATATTACCGCCAACTGAAGGAATTATAGATACAGCTAACGGATCACAAATTTCGCTTCCTCCCGTAAAATATGCAATAAATTGACCGTCTGGTGACCATGCCGCAGAGGCGTTTTTACATTCTGTGGTAGCTATTGAGTCAGCTTGTCCGGATGAAATTGTTAACACATAAATGTCATTAGGATCCCATCCTAGGTATAATTCTCTTATAAAAAGTAATTTCTCACCATCAGGTGAAAACTTCGGACATCTTAATATCTTGTTATCACTATAAATAAGCCGCTTGCCAACGTCTTCCGGAATACTTAGATCAAATAGCCAAACTTCCGAGCCATTAATACCTTCTTTAAACATCAATCGTCGGCCATCTGATGAAATCGTAAATCCAACAGATGAATCAAAATCGGTGAGAATTTCAATTCTACGACCAGTCGTTTCACCGTTTACCGGATCAATATAAATTTTTGATAATGATTTATTTTCATGATTTCCTCTTTGCAAAACATAAATTGCATCACCTTTCGGACACCATTTGGCGTAGTACACCACCGTATCAATCAGATTTGGCGCGGAAAGACCGTCTGTACTAAGGGTCCAAAGGGGACAAGGACGATTTGACGACCTGCATGATAAATACAGAATCTGTTTTCCCGAAGGACTCCAATTTATATCCCTTGGGTATGACA
>DAOUVS010000157.1 GCA_030667525.1 Candidatus Zixiibacteriota bacterium
CCGGTTTTCTTTTCTCGGCCAGTTCACGATAATTGTAAGGGCATTTAAAATTGTGCCGCCCAAGGCCGCAGTAAATAACATCATTTTTGGGATCCATTGATGCATAATAATAACTGTCACCAACATAATCTTCGGCCCCAATCATCATATACATAAAATCACCCATAAAAGCATTACAGGGGTCGGAACCCTCAAAAATATTAAAAGGCTGACTATCATTGACAAATTCCCTCCCGAGAAGGTCCCACAAAAACAGTCCAAGTGTAACCGGAGATTTTTGATATAGTATCGTTCCGAGGTCAAGGGCATCATACGGATCATCCGATAGCCTTCCCTCAGATACCAGCACAGCCAAAGTACTATCATAATCGGCAAAGTTTTTGGCTATTACTTCATAAAGATTATCAACGGCGTTATCAATTGATGGAATAATAGCCTCGGCTTGATTCTTATTAATAGTCATAAAATTAATGGTCGCTGTCACACCGTCACTGCTTACTAAACCGGCCTTTTGATATTCATCCAGCATGGAATTCACAAATTCAATATCGGTTTGATAAAGATCGGCAATTTCTTTAATCGTTTTTTTGCCAATTATCAAAGTCAATAGAACCTGCGATAAATGATTACCAAAAAATTCATTATCTTCGACAAATTTGGGGAATTTTAATTCATCGCTGATGACACTTTCCAGTTTTTCAGATATTTTATATTCGACAGGAAATGACTTCGTAAAAAACCGCTGTGAATCTAATAACAGATCCAGCGTATCAATAACGTCATAAAAGGAAATATCTATTTGAATTTTCCCATAGCCGGCTGCAATATTGACCGGCAACGTTAAATCATTATCCGATGACGGCTCTATAAAATAGGCCGCTTTGGTGAAGGGAGCAACTTCATTTTCGTTGTCAAGAGAGCGAACCTCTGATTTTAAAACCACAAATTTATAATCTTCCCCGGTGTAGGATAATTTAATGGACGCGGTTTGAGCACCCCAGTCTGTGGATGAAAGAGTGATATCATTAACTTTCAAATCTGATGCATACGAACCAAGCGAAAAAGAAAAGATAAATAAGAAAATGCCACAAATTGTAATTTTTTGTTTCACTCCAAACTCCTTTTTTTGTGACCAATATTTTCACCGGCCAATTGTCCGCATGCCGCCGAAATATCAGTTCCACGACTTTTTCTAACTGTCACTACTGACGCCATACGATTCAATATCCCAGCAAAATAATCGACCTGTTCATCGGTTGGCCGACTATAATCCAAACCTTCAACCGGATTATAGGCCAGAAGGTTTATTTTGCAAGGGATACCTTTAATTTTTTCGGCCAGTTTTTTGGCATCGGTAAGTGAGTCATTAAACCCTCTAAAAAGAATATACTCAAAAGTTATCATTTTCTTTCTTTTACGCGCGAAATACCGAGCCGCTTCAAATAACTTATCCAGACTATATTTATTTGCCACCGGCATCAGTTTTTTTCTTTTTTCTTCAAAGGCAGAATTAAGCGAGATAGCAAGATTAACTTTAAGTCCCGAATCGGCCAGGGCATGTATTTGTGGAACAATACCAGAGGTTGAAACCGTTATTTTTCTTGCTGGAATCGAAAGACCGAGTTCGGCGGTGATTATTTCTATCGTCGTAATTAAATTATCATAATTAAGAAGCGGCTCACCCATACCCATAAATACGATATTGCCGATTGCATCATCGCCAAATATATTTTTCACCGATAAAAGCTGACCAATCATCTCCCCCACCGATAGATCACGGCCAAAACCGAGCTGCCCGGTGGCGCAGTATCTACAGCCAAGAGCACATCCGGCCTGACTGGAAACACAGATCGTGTTATTGCTCGCTTCAGGAATAACAACCGTTTCAATAAGTTTGTTGTCATCAAGGCGGAAAAGAAGTTTTTCAGTATCGTCCCGGGAGGTTTTTCTTTCGATGATATTTAAACCTTCAAAAATATACTTTTCATTCAATTTTTCTCTGAGATGCAACGAAAGATTGGTCATCTTGCCAAAGTCATATTGTCCAATATTATATAACCATTTGAACAGTTGCCGGCCTTTAAACGGTTTATCACCGAGGTCAGTCGCAATCTGCTCCAATTCGGCAAGTGAGCTTCCAAGAAGATTAATTTTAGCCATACTGTAAACTAATGCAGAAATAATAATATTTCAATTGATTTATATAATGAGATTAAAAATGTTGTACAAAAAATTATAAAAAAGACGGCAGAATTGTAGTCCTGCCGTCATAAATTGATTTGAACCGAAGTATATTTACTTCTTATCAAGCGCTTTGGTCAGCTTATCAATCTTTTTATTGAGCTCATCGACATCTTTCTGGGTGGCAAGTTTTAATTTACCAACCACATTGCCAACATCTTTCTGGAGATTTTTCTGAATATTGCCGGTTTCTTTGACAATTTTCTCCTTCATTTTAGCCGTCGATTTTTCGGCCCGTTCAATCAATTCCAGGACCGCTTCTTTGCGTTCCGATTTTGAGATATCGCCAGCTTTTATCAGCGAGTCGATTATCTCCTCGGCTTTCTTTTTGGTGATATTAAATATCCCAACCGAAGCCAGATAAGTGTTTCTTAAGATAGACATAGATATTCTACCTCCTTTATTTATGAGTTCGATTAAATTTTCCTTTGATCTCGTGTTATCTGTTTCATTTTTCAAATTTCCAATTAAAACCTGACCTAAAACAGCCAGCGTAATCTCTTCACCGGTTGATGAATCAATCACTTTAAACGGTTCGCCGCGTTTGATTATATGCGCCAGTTCGATATGAGTAATATAGCTTTTCAGATCGGTATCATACAATCTGCGATTCTTGTATCTTTTAATAATTTTCATGTTGCACTGCACAATATTTTATACAAAAAAATATAACTAATGTTTCGTAGAAAGCAAGATAATATTTAAAATTTCAAGTAATCTTTCACAGGAAAATGGCTTTTTTATGAACATATCGCCACCGGCTTTGAACGAACGACCCATATCATCGTTACGATCTTTGCCGGTTAAGAAAACCACCGGTATGTTTGAAGTATCGTTATCGCTTTTCAAATCATTGCAAAGGCTGTAACCATCAACATCCGGCATCATAATATCGAGCAAAATAACATCCGGCTTTAGCTGCTTGGCCAATCTCAATCCTTCAGTAGCAACATTAGAAACATGAACCTCATAACCTGAATTAGTCAGAAAAGCTTCAATAATTTCGGTGATCTGCGGTTCATCGTCAATGACGAGAACAATTCCTTGAGACATGTTTGGCAATTCAGTCATAAATATCCTAAAGCATTATGTTTGATAAATATATCGGCAGCATAAAAATAATATTAACAAAATTTAGCTCCAATTAAGTATATTTTGGGTGAGAAACCCCACTAACCTGTTGAATCAATGACTGTAAGCCAATTAATATCAATAAAACTCGGTGCGGCGGTCGTCAAACAAGTGATTATTCGGCGTAACCGCTTTATTGTCAGCATCGGTGGGATTAATCTCTGTCGCAATAAAGCCGGTTTCAATATCGCCCAGTTCCGCCAGTATTTTTCCTTGTGGAGAAATAATGCGGGATTTCCCGGTAAACTTAAGTGGTTGTCCGCAACGATTTTCCAGACCAACCCGGTCGGAGGTAACAGTAAAAACCATATTTTCCAGGGCTCTGGTAATCATCGCATCGGGGCAGGTGGATAAAACCAGATTTGAAGGATGACAGATGATTTGCGCTCCCAGCAAGGCCAGCTTGCGGGCCGATTCAGGATAACGCCAGTCAAAACAGATCATCATTCCGATTTTGGCTTCTTTGTAGTCAAACACGAAAAAGCCGGTTTCACCTGGATTAAAAATATTTTTTTCAGTATCAAACAGATGCGTCTTTTGATAGAGAAAGCTGTTGCCGCTCGGATCGACGGCCATTGCCGAATTAAACAGCTTCTTCCCTTTTTTCTCAAGGAAACCATAGATAATTAAGGCATCTTTTTGAGCCGCCAACTGTTGGATCCTTTCAAATGTTATCCCACTTCCAGCCTTATCGGCCAGAGAGAGAGCCTCATCTCTATTTTTAAACTGGTAGCCGGTGGCAAAAAGCTCCGGCAGGACCAAAATGTCAAAATCTTCATTTTTAACCGCCACGGACACTTCTTTTATATTCTGCTCAATTTCACCAAAAACCGGACTATTTTGATAAAGCGCTATTTTCATTTTATCTCCTCAATATTTAAATATCACAATCAACAACTATTTACACAAAAATAATTGCAAGCGCCAGATGTTAAATCTATATTGTCTGATTATGACTGATAAACAATCAACAGATAAAATTATTGCGACCAACCGCAAGGCTTTTCATGACTATGAGATTTTTGATAAAAAGGAAGCCGGAATTGAACTTCTGGGGACCGAGGTCAAATCAATGCGGGCCGGTAAAATTAATATATCTGACAGTTACGCTGTCATAGAAAATGGTCAGGTATTTCTGGTCAACCTGCATATCTCTCCCTATGAATCTTCCGGTGGGGACAGCCATGACCCCTACCGCCGTCGTCGTTTGCTTTTGCATAAACGGGAGATAAGGAAACTTTTCAGTGCAATCCATGAAAAAGGTTATACGCTGATACCTCTTCGCTTTTATTTTAAGGGGCCTTACATAAAGGTTGAACTGGGAACCGCTCGCGGGCGTAAAAAGTATGACAAGCGGGAGATGATTGCTAAGAAAGAAGCTCAGCGAACAATTGAACGGGCCAAAAAACAGGATAGAAGATTAAGATAATGAATAGAGTTCTAAAGATAATTTCAGTAATATTATTCATTCTATTATTATCTGTCGTTTCTTACGGTTCCGAAATATCGGTGCAGCTTTCGGGATCTATTGAAAAAATTGAATCATACGTTGATGGGCGTCTTACTTATTTTTCCTTGTCCGATTTGGCATCAATTCTTGGTGAGCATATATCATGGGAGCAAGTCGGCCTTTCTGCGAAATATGTTTCCGATGAATACACCATGACTTTCTTCATGGATTCGCCATACATTAAAATAAATGATTCGATCAAAAATCTGATCTACCCGGCCCAATTTGAAAAGGGGAATCTTTTTTTGCCGATAAAAACTTTCCTGCCGATTTTTGATCTGATTCATCCGGACCGGGTCACCTGGGATCAGGATCGCAAACTTATCAGAATCGACTCGGAGTTTTATAATGTTACCGATCTCGCTTTTGCACCTAAGGCGAACGGCTTACTGATTGAACTTTTTGTCAATGAGCCAAAAGAGTATGAGATTTATATCACCGAGGGGAACTGGCTCAATATCAGTATTCTTGGCGGCAAGGTCAATCGCCGACAGGTGCTTTCGAGGATGGATAGAAAATATCTTCGGGATATCAACGTCGTTCAGTTCGAGCAATCGGCTCAGGTATCTGTAAGGATGAGGCAAAATATCATCAAATATACTGACCGTTTTCAATCGAATCCGGGAAGAGTGCAGATATCGCTAATTGATCCCTCGGTTTCAGTTGTCAGTGATCGTAATCATGTCGATATCGGCCCTGACAATTCTATTAATAAGATTATTATCGACGCCGGGCATGGCGGCAGTGACTATGGTGCTATTGGGTTAAATGGATCACATGAGAAAAAAGTTGTTCTTGATATTGCCCAGCGGTTGGCCAAACTAATCAGGAAAGATAAAATCTTTGAAGTTGTTATGACCCGCGATAAAGACAAGGCAGTGTCGTTGGAGCAGCGAACCAAAATCGCCAACGAGTCAAATGGTGACCTGTTTGTTTCGATTCATAGCAATGCTTCGCTAAATAAATCGGCTCGTGGGTTCCAGATTTTTTATCTCGCCCCGGCCTGGAACGATGAGGCCCGCGCCTCGGCTCAACTTGAAAATGCGTCATTTTTGGCCGAAATTTCCAGCGGCGGAGACAACGATGAAAATGACCTGACTTTTATTCTCAGCGATATGATCCAGACCGAATTTCAGGTCGAATCGGCCGACCTTGCGGCAATAATCGATAAAGAGTTCAGGAAAAAATTAAAAAATAAAACTAAGGCCCGCGGATTAGATCAGGCCGGTTTTTATGTATTAAATGGCGTTTATATGCCATCAATTTTGGTCGAGTCGGCTTTCCTGACCAACAAGGCCGATGAAAAGTTATTGAATAAAAAGAGCTTTCGTCAAGATCTAGCGGAAGCTATATATGAGGGGATAAAAAGATTTAAGGCAAAATATGAAAGTCAATAAATATGGCAGATAATAAACGAAACAGACCAATTGGTATTTTTGATTCGGGGGTTGGCGGATTGACCGTGATGGCCGAAGTGATTCGTCATCTGCCAAATGAAAATATAGTTTATTTTGGCGATGTCGGCCGCTGCCCGTACGGCGGGCGATCCAAGGAAACAATAATACAATTCGCACGGCAGGATATAAAATTCCTTTTGGAACATAATGTAAAATATATTATCGCCGCCTGCAATTCGGTATCGGCAGTAGCACTTGAAACGGTTAAAAATGAATTTGATATTGAGATTCTTGGCGTTATCAGTCCCGGGGCAAAAGCGGCCATAAACTATTCAAAAAACGGCAGGGTCGGAATTATCGGAACGGTGGCAACTATTGGCTCCAACAGTTATGCCAAAGAAATTCAGCGGCTCAATAATGATATCAAAGTCTTTTCGCTCGCCTGTCCATTGTTTGTTCCACTGGCCGAAGAAGGATATATGGACAAAGAGGCGACCAAACTGATCGCTCATGATTATCTGAAGACTCTGATTGATGTCGATATCGACACGCTGGTTCTCGGCTGTACCCATTATCCCTTATTAAAAAATGTGATTGCCGAAGTGATGGGCGATAAGGTAAAATTGGTTGACTCGGCTGAAGAAACCGCGCTCGAATTAACGCAGGTATTGGACAACAATGGTCTTAGAAAAGAGGAAACCGAAGAGGTGATTCATAAATTATACGTTTCAGACGTCCCTGATAATTTTTCGGATTTGGTTCATAAGTTTCTTGGGAGCCGAATAAACAACATCACCAGAGTTGACATCACCAGGTATTGATATGGAAATAATTATAATCGTCGCTGTTGTTCTTGTTTTGGCCGTTGCCTTTTTTATTCTATTGAATCTATTTTCAAAACGATTGGAAAAAAACGTTCTTATCAATATCAAGGACAGTTTCAGTACAAC
>DAOUVS010000264.1 GCA_030667525.1 Candidatus Zixiibacteriota bacterium
ATAATTAGTATCGATTGCGGCATTCAATTCGGTTCCTATATATGAACCGTCTTGATTCACGTAGTGCCGGTTAATAATAGCAATCTTCATTGGATTACCAAGAGCGGTATAATCAAATGACAGTTTTTCCTCGAACTTGAAAGCATCGATACCTTCAAATTCAGATTCGCCCTGATAAACCGATTCCAATGTTCCAAACTGCTGATCATTAATAAGAAACAGATATGTCCGTTTGGAATCCTCACCCCGAAACTCATCAATCGATTTTACCGGGGCTATTGCGACAGCTATATTGGTCATGACCACCAACAAACCAACAGAAAAGATAAATAGTTTTTTATTCATAATGTTTTCTCCAAATTTCCCTCAATAAATTCTTTAATGCACAGATATGCAATTAAAATATTATTACTATTTGAGAATTATATAGATAAATAGGCGGCAGAGATGCCGCCTATTTTTATAAGTTAGAATTTTATTTCAACCATTTCGCCAGCCATTCAAGCTGTTTTTCATAGACATGCCGGATATTGCCAAGTTTACTTATTGAATGACCCTCATCTGGGAAATAGAGCAATTGCGATGGTATTCCCAATCTCTGCAAAGTCGTAAACGCCTGAAAACCCTCGCTGACATCAACCCGGTAATCTTTTTGTCCGTGAATAAACATTGTCGGCGTTTTCATATTTGCCGCATAGGTCGACGGTGATGAGCGAACATACTCTTCATAATTTGTCCATGGTGTCCCATTCGCTTCCCATTCCGGGAACCAGAGTTCATCGGTGGTGCCGTATTCGCTGATCTGATTAAAAGTACCATCGATACAGATCATACATTTGAAACGGTTGGTGTGGCCGTTGATCCAGTTTATCATAAAACCGCCATAAGATCGTCCCAGCGCCGCCATTTGGGTTGAATCGATAAATGAATAATTCTCTAATAGGAAATCAAGGCCAAGCATCAAATCTTCATAGTCTCCTTTGCCCCAGTTGCCGGAGACATATTCTTTAAATTTAAGACCATATCCTGCCGATCCATGCGGATTGACTTGCGCGACGACATACCCCTGCGCCGCTAAAAGCTGCGTGTTCCATCCGTAATAATTAAAGTTGCTCAGCCAGCACCATTGTGGACCGCCATGAATTAAAAAAGCCAATGGATATTGTTTGGTTGAATCGAAACCGGGGGGTAGGGTAATAAATCCATGAACAGAGTCACCATTGAAGCCGTCGAACCAGAATTGATCGGCACGATACATATCTAATCGATTAGTCATCTTTTCGGAAAATAATGTTAATCGTTTCAATTCTTTTGATTTTATGTTGTACAAATAAATCTCATTCGGCTCATCAGAGAGTGATCTGAGCAAAACTATTTCCTTCCCGTCCGGTGATAGGTCGAAATCATCATAAACCGCATCGCTAAGTAAGCACTTGATCTTATTATTTTTGGTGTTTAAACGCCAGAGCATATTAAAGCCGTTTTTGATAGCATCAAAATAGATATATTTGGAATTGGGTCCCCATATATAGCTGCCAATGGAATAATCAAAATCGTCCGTCAGAATTGTAATTTCGCTTGATTTTCGATTAAACAATTTAAGTTCGTACTGATCTGATTCATATCCGGCTCGTGCCTGTGAGCGATATGAAATATATTTTCCATTAGGAGAATATCGGGGCGTGTGATCCTGCCCTTTGTTTTCGGTGATCTTAGTCGGGACACCGCCCTCAATTGGGATAATAAATAGATCATTATTGGTGCTTAGTGTCAGATTGGAATCTTGATTCATAACAAAACAGATTTCCGAACCATCGTTTGAAAAACTGTAATCAGTATGTCCACCGAGGGTTGTAGTTGGGACATCATGATTTTCATTGGTTAATTGATATAATGAGTCGCCGGGAATATCATATATAAATAACTGCTGCACCAAATTATCATCCCACTGTTTATAATGTCTGAACATTAATTTATCATAGAGACGGGCTTTGACAGGATTATTCTCTTCTTCGGTTTTTTTAATATTATTGCAGCTTTCGGTGTTACATCCGGGGTAACTTTCCGAAACAAACAGTATTTTATCTCCCGTTGGAGATAAAATGGCATCCCAGGTTTCCATTGATAGTGAGGTTAATTTGGTGGCGCTATTATTCTCAAAATTCCATAAGTATAATTGATTGCTGTTATCATCATCTGATTCATAAACTATCTGTTTGCTATCAGTAGTCCATGATGGATTCCATTCGTTGGCAGCAATCTCTGTTATTCGTGATTGTCCAGAGCCATCACGATTCATTTTCCAGAGATGTCTTTCGGAGCTGTTCAAATTTAAATCATAAGTTTTTACGGTAAATAGAATTTGACTGCCATCGGGTGAAAAACGGGGCAAACTTACCATCGGATATGAATATAGATCATCGAATTTAATTTTCTCCGCCTGGGCAGATTGAAATAGATTTAAAAAAGTGAAAATACAGAATAAACAGATAAATTGACTTGTTAATTGCCTCACCTGATACCTCCAATAAATACTTAATAAAAACTTGTAAAATAAACCAAGTGCTGAGACAAAAAGCAAGAACAAGTTATTTATGTCATGCCGATTTAGAGTATTTTTCAAGAAAAGACTTTGAAAATAAGATAAATTTAGTATTTTATAAAATAAAACAAACACTATAATAGTGGCCAATCCAGGTTAAGGCAACTGGCCAGCAGGAGATGGGGAATGAAAAGATATTTGTTCAGCTTGGGGGCGATTCTTATTCTCTTAATTCTATCACCCGAAAATATTACCAAGGTTTTTGCAGAAGATTCATCAAAGCATTCAGAGCATAAAGAATGTTTTGTTGATCTCGATGGTGATGGATTTAATGATAACACCAATGACTTTGAAAATAACAGATTCGCCACTAATGATACTCCAAAAGACAACGAAGCAGAATCAATGGCAGAGGGTGACAGTGAAAATTATGTGTCATTTGATACCGGAACCGACACCGATGTCTCTGTCTATCTTACTCATTCAGAAAAATTTGGATTATTGAAGTTCTCAACTCGGGGCTTAGATGGTTGTCGAGGAGAATCCGGGTCAGGCTTTGGTGGAAATTTGGGCAGTATGGGTGGTTCCGGACAATCTGGCGGATGTGCAGGTGGAGCCTGCGTCGCCAATTAGAGTTGGTTTATACATGAAGAAATTATTTATAGGAAAGATATTAGGTGCAGTTTTTATCCTGCTAACCGCCTACTCGGCGGTGGCAAATCCGCTCTCACTCAAAAGCAATTATTATAATCCACTTGATTTAAAGCTTGAGTTCGGTCTCAATGGCGGTTATACATCCAATCTATTGACTATCAACGACTCATCCGATGTTGAAGATTCATATACGACCTCATCGGTTAAATTGAAATTCTATCCGGTTTCATCAATGCAAGTGATATTATTTGGAGACTTTACATATTATAGTCAACAATATCGTTTGAATAGTCTTTCGAAGGGGATTGCTTTTACCTTTATTCCAACTAAAGAGAATTCTCAGTTCTCCGCCTATTTATCCGGAGGATTTTCGGGGCAAACATATCGGGACGTATTGGATAATTATAATAATAACAACTTTAATTTGATGACATCTTTTGGCTATAATCTGAGCCGAACGTTTTCCGTGAGAACCGGTATATTATTGGAGTCAAATTCATATATTTATTCTGATGTTTCCGATAATGATAGTTATGAAATATTTGCCGGGACTAATTTTACGCTGTTTGGCTCAAACAGTATTGATATTGAAGGTGGTTATTCCAGTATGAATTTTTCATACGTCCCTGATACCACCGGCCGGATGGATTTGGGCCTGACCGGAAGTTATGATGTTTATCATACCAGGGGAGACATGAATTCATTTTATATATCACCTCGTTTCTCACGACCAATTGGCTCCAAAATTGGATTGAATTTGACTTTTCATCACA
>DAOUVS010000189.1 GCA_030667525.1 Candidatus Zixiibacteriota bacterium
ACCTTCTTGCCAAGAAATTGCGCTTTGGGACCAATAGACTCCTCTATCCGAAGAAGCTGGTTGTACTTGCAGATCCGGTCAGTGCGACAGATCGATCCGGTTTTGATCTGACCGGTCCCGGCCGCCACCACCACGTCTGCGATAGTGCTGTCCTCGGTCTCACCACTGCGATGAGACACAACCGCGGTGAATCCGGCTTTTTTGGCCATCTCAATTGTATCGAGTGTCTCGGTAAGAGTCCCGATCTGATTGAGTTTTATCAAAATCGAATTTGATGACTTCTCCTTGATTCCACGCTCCAGTCGTTTGGGATTGGTTACATAGAGATCATCGCCAACAATCTGAATCTTCTTACCAAGCTTTTCGGTCATCAGTTTCCAGCCTTCCCAATCATCTTCGGCCAGACCATCTTCGATTGATATAATTGGATACTTTTTGACTAAATCAGCATAAAAATCAATCATCTTTTCTACCGGTAGTTTTTTGCCTTCCCCGGCGAGATCATAAATCTTTTTCTTGGCATCATAAAACTCGGTCGAGGCCGGATCAAGCGCAAGGAAAATATCTTTCCCAGCTTTATATCCTGAAGCTTCGATTGCCTTCATAATTATCTCAAGCGCTTCTTCGTTTGATTTCAGGTCAGGCGCAAAACCGCCCTCATCGCCAACGGCAGTATTATACCCCTTCTTTTTCAAAACCTTTTTCAGATGACCAAATATCTCGGCACCCATCCTTAAAGCTTCCGAGAACGACTTCGCCCCGGTTGGCATGATCATAAATTCCTGCAGATCGACATTATTGTCCGCATGTTTACCGCCATTGAGAATATTCATCATCGGGACAGGTAACAATTTACAATTGACGCCACCGATATATTCATAAAGATACCGACCAACCGATTGAGCCGCCGCCCGCGGTGTCGCCAGCGAAACGCCAAGAATCGCATTGGCTCCTAAATTTCCTTTATTTTCGGTACCATCAAGCTTAATCAGAAAATTGTCCAGCATCACCTGATCATAAGGGTCAAGACCGTTCGAAATAATCGCCGGTGCGATTTTTTCATTCACATTTTTGACCGCTTTTAAAACAGACTTGCCAAAATACCTATTTTTATCGTCATCACGCAGTTCAACTGCTTCATAACTACCGGTCGATGCACCCGACGGTACCGCTGCCCGACCCAGTGAACCATCGCTGAGGACGACATCAACTTCCACTGTTGGTGTTCCACGCGAATCAAGAATCTGACGCGCCACGATGTAATCAAAATCAGACATGTATACATCCTCCCTGTTTTAGAATTTTGCCCAAATCTAAATTTTGAGAAAATTATTGGCAATATAAAAATTGTCCGACTTCTCAGATACACCTCTTAAAACAATCCGGAACACAATTAAATTTATACTTTCTCCAAAAAATATTAGCTCAAAACAAAATTTAAACGTATATATTGTAATATTTATGAAAAATGGACTAAATAAAACTTCGAACAAAATTAAACAGGCAGTAATTCTGGCCGGTGGCAAGGGAAAAAGACTCCAGCCATACACAAAAATTCTGCCAAAACCGCTTTTCCCGGTTGGGGATCAACCGATAATTGAGATATTATTGCGCCAATTAGCCAAAGCTGGCATAAAGGAAGCTATTCTGGCGGTCGGTTATCAGGCTGAACTTATAAAGATTATTTTAGGTAATGGTTCGCAATTTGGTTTGAAAATCCGTTATGTATTAGAAAAATCACCGCTCGGGACAGCAGCTCCCATAAAAAAGATCAAATCTCTGGATCAAAATTTCCTTGTTTTAAACGGCGATCTTCTTACCGACCTGCCTTTTGCCGATTTTATCAAGGCTCATTTAGATGCCAAAGCTCCGGCGACAGTTGCCGCCTTCAAGCGCTCGGTAAAAGTTGATTTTGGTGTAATTTCAGCCGAAGCCGACAAAATCATTAAATATTATGAAAAACCGATTCATCGTTATCTGGTATCGATGGGTATTTACGCATTCAATCGCGATATTATTAAATTGATTCCGAACGGGAAATTTGATTTTCCGGATTTGGTTAACAAGCTAATAAAAACGGGTGAGAACCCATCAATTTATCCATACAATGGCCGCTGGTTTGATATCGGACGGCCAGAAGACTGGGAAGAGGCTGACAAGCTTTTTCAGCGCAAACCTGAATTCTTTTTATAGGCAGAAGGCTCAGAATTATTTGCCATTGCCGATAAAAACTATATATATTGAATATTAAGGAAGGATAACTATCTATGAAATATCTGGTTACCGGCGGCGCCGGCTTTATCGGCAGTAACATCGCGCACGAACTTCTAAAACGCGGCGAACAGGTCAGAATTATTGATAATTTCTCAACCGGTCTTAGATCAAATATTGTCGATATTTTGGACTCAATCGAACTGATCGATGGTGACATCCGTGATTTTTGGACAGTTCGCGAAGCGGTTGAGGGCATTGATTATATTCTGCATCAAGCCGCATTACCATCGGTACCACGATCGATTTCAAATCCTTTGACTTCAAATAGTGTCAACATTGATGGCACCCTCAATATCTTAGAAGCGGCTCGTCAGGCCAATGTCAGACGAATTGTGATGGCCTCGTCATCTTCGGTTTATGGTGATACTCCGGTTTTGCCGAAACATGAAGAGATGAAGCGACATCCTTTGTCACCGTATGCTGTTACCAAGATGGCTAATGAAGAATACTGCCGCGTATATTATGATCTGTACGGCTTGGAGACAGTTTGCCTGAGATATTTTAATATCTTTGGACCGAGACAGGATCCAAATTCCGAATACTCAGCGGTTATTCCAAAATTTATCGCTGCCCTGCAATCTGGCCGATCTCCGATTGTTTTTGGCGATGGTGAGCAATCGCGTGATTTTACTTATATTGACAACACTGTCAGCGTTAATCTGTTGGCGACAACAGCCGAAGCTGCCCCCGGAAATGCTTATAATGTTGCCTGCGGCGGACAGTTTACTCTCAATGCACTGCTTGACGCCCTCAGAGAAATTATTGGAGTCGATACCAAAGCTGTATATGAGCCAGCCAGACAAGGTGACATCATGCATTCGTTTGCCGATATCTCAAAAGCTGAAAACGATCTGAATTACAAACCGATGGTTGGTTTCAAAGAAGGTTTGAAATATACGGTCGAATGGTTTGTCAATAAGATGAATTCAGAGACACCTATCGGCGGGATAAAAATCGGCTAATTATCAAAGAGATCGTCAAACTTTTTCTTTTTATCGTCTTTTGATTCAATATCTCTAATGATTCGTCCGCCTGATTGGATCGCCTGACGAACCTGAAAATAATCACAGAAATTTGATTTTTCTTTGTTTGGTATTGGGGTATCAATACGTTCGCGGCATTGTGAACGTGACATCGGATCAAAAAAGCGGCAACCACGGCAACAGCGCTGGTCAGCGAGACATTTATCGCAGGCATCAGCCCGCATTACTTTACCCTCTAATCCGGTCGCCAGCCCGCAGTTCCAACAGATCAATCCAGCCATATACCCGTTACCTCTTATTCTATCAGTTACTAAATCACATTATTGGAATATAGTATCTGTGACTGTTTTTTCAAACCGAATTATTATGTCATTCCTGCTCAATCACAAATCACAAAAATTCCGTGTAAACTTATCACCTCCATAAGATTATAACGAAAATGGGTTCGTTCCGTTTTTTTTGACATTTGACTATCAGATTGATAGCGAAAATGGGTTTCCTCCTTCGAAGGACAGGCGCTTTTCCGTTTTTTGTTTTTTTGCTGTAAAACCTGTCATTGAATGTGCGCGGCAGACGCCCCTTCGTTTTCGCTCAGGACAACGCCTCGTCTGCCCTGGGGCAACTTTAAATCTCAATAATTCCATGTAACCTAAACACTCTCATATAATGACAGCGAAAATGGGTTCGTTTCGCATATAAAAAGTTTTTTGGCTAATCGGTTGAACCTCGTCGATAATTTCCTGTATTTTCATAATCGGTCATATACAGATAGACGCGGATATAATCAACATCGGTTTGGTGGGGAAATTGATTTTGTGTAGGTCATGGAGCCGTGCGCTCCTGACAAATTAATATTATTGACACATCATATATCATTTTATAGATTGTAAAATGTATAAATAACAAAGGGAGATTCCCACAGCAAGCTGTGGGCTACCAGGCTATGATTGAAATAGATAGGGCATATTGTGATTTAATTAAAGAGAGAATTGAGGGGAAATATGGCGAGTTTGAGCGACAAACAAAAACTAAAAGATGATTTCAGTAAAAAGTTTCAAAAGCATACTAATAAATTATGTGAAGCAGTTTCTACTGATGAAGGAGATTGGATAATCAAAGGTTTTATTGATATTGCCAAAAATATATATACAATATCTGTCGATACAAAAGTCGTCTCCAAAATTATGGAGTTATTAATATTTCCCTATCTAATTAAATTTGCTTCCGATAACAATATGAAGTTGATGTTAAGTAAGGAACAGAACCATTACCCTGATATTACATATATAGATGCAAATGATAATAAATTCGCTATTGATATTAAGAGTACTTATCGGAAAAATGGGGAAATTGTAAACGGAATGACTTTGGGGGCATTCACAGGTTATTTTAGAGATAGAGCAAGTACAAAAAATATTACATTTCCTTATAATGAATATACGGGTCATTTTGTTTTAGGGTTGATATATACAAGATGTGATGAAACAGTGGACGAAGAGAAAGTTTATCAATTAGATGATTTGAAGGAAATTACATCAGTCATTAAAGACTTTAAATTTTTTGTTCAGGAAAAATACCGTATTGCCGTCGCCAGACCCGGTAGCGGAAATACAAAGAATATTGGATCAGTAACGAAAATAACTGATTTAATAGAGGGTAACGGCCCATTTGCCAAGTTAGGTGAAGAATTATTCGATGATTACTGGATGTGCTATTTAACAAAGGATATGGCAAAGGCAATTGATTTACCCGAGCCACATTATAAGAACCTCGATGAGTATAAGAAATTTAAAAATCTGGATACGAAAGCAGATGACTAATAATATAAATAATTTTAACACTCAACTTTCTTTATTGGAAGTTGACCCTAAGTTTCCTACAACCAGATTTCAAGGGAGCAAATTAAAAATTGTTGACTGGATATGGGATGCAATAAAGAATTTTAAATTTGACACGGCTTTAGATGCTTTTGGAGGGACGGGCAGCGTAGCCTATAGATTAAAAAAAGAAGGTAAGCGGGTAACCTATAATGATAATATGAAATATAATTATTTTATAGGTAAGGCAATTATTGAAAATGATAATATTATGCTTGACGATAAAGAGCTACAATATATTTTGACGAAAAAGAGTAAAAAGAAATACCCCGATTTTATATCTAATACATTTAAAGACATTTATTATACTGATGCTGAAAACCATTGGCTAGATTATGTGACTACAAATATTTGTGATTTAGAAGATGATTATAAGAAGGCGCGTGCATATTTTTCTCTTTTTCAGGCATGTATTATAAAAAGACCTTTTAATTTGTTTCATAGAAAAAATCTTTATTTAAGATTTTCCGATGTGAAAAGAAATTTTGGGAATAAAACAACATGGGATAAAGATTTTGAAGATCATTACGTCAAATTTGCTAATGAAGTTAATAGCTCGGTCTTTTCAAACAGAATGAAGAATATTTCACTAAATTATGACGCTTTTGATATACCCGGTAAATTTGATTTAGTATATATTGATACTCCGTATATTTCAAAAACAGGTTCCAGTGTAGATTACCATGGTTTTTATCATTTTCTGGAAGGATTGCTTAATTATTCAAATTGGAATGAGTTAATTGATTATAAATCAAAACATAAAAAATTGAAGAGTACAAAATCTATATGGAACGATAAACACAAAATCTATGAAGGCTTTGATAGATTATTCAAAAAATTTTCGCAAAGTATATTAGTTGTTTCCTACAGGTCAGACGGAATTCCCAATATACCAGAGCTAAGTGATATTTTAAGGAAATATAAGAAAGACATTAG
>DAOUVS010000145.1 GCA_030667525.1 Candidatus Zixiibacteriota bacterium
AAATTGGAAAAGGGAAGAGGCCCTTCCTGCACGGTTATTGTTCAAAAGGGAACCGTTAAAGTTAGCGAACCGGTATGTGCCGGAACATTTCATGGGCGAATAAGAGTAATGCTTGGTGATCTTGATAACAAACTGGAATCAGCTGGTCCTTCGGTTCCAATGCGATTTATTGGATTAAATGGTGTTCCTCAGGCGGGTGACAGTTTTATGGTCGTCAAAGACGATCAGGAAGCCAGACTGATAGCATCAAAGAGAGCTCAAATAAAAAGAGAGTATGAAATTCGACGCGGATTTGGACGGGCGACTCTTGAAAATATTTATGCGCAAATAAAAGAGGGCCAGATAAAGGAACTTCGTTTAATTATTAAGGCAGACGTTGACGGATCAGCGGAAGTATTGTCCGAAACTCTCGGGAAAATTGGAACCGATGAAGTTCGCACAACGATCCTTCATAAGGGAGTCGGTGCTGTGACGGAAACCGACGTACTACTGGCTGCTACATCCGGAGCAGTTATTATTGGATTTAATGTCACACCAGATTCCAGAGCGCGCGAGATGGCAGCCAAAGAAAAAGTCGACATCAGAAAATATTCTATCATCTATGAAGTTGAAAGCGATGTCCGCAAAGCGCTTGAGGGAATGTTAGCGCCCGAAAGGAAAGAAATTTTCGGCGGCCTTGCCGAAGTTCGCGAAGTCTTTAAAGTTCCAAAACTTGGAGCTATAGCCGGAAGTTTTGTCCGTGAAGGAACAATTAAACGCACAAGTAATATTCATATTACCAGAGAAGGCATTATTATTCACACCGGTGGGCTGGCATCCTTAAGACGATTTAAGGATGATGCTCGTGAAGTAACTAATGGGTATGAATGCGGTATAGGTATTGAAAACTTTAATGATATCAAAGTGGGCGACATGATTGAGGCTTTTGAAATTGAGGAGATTGCGCGAAAGCTGGAACAGTAATACGACGAGAGTGACGATTGATTATTGGAACTGTTATTGTAGAATTAAATCTTCCGGGAATTAATTCATTGAAAGAGAAGCGCAGGAGGATAAAATCATTGTTGACAAGACTGAGAAACAAATTTAATGTATCAGCTGCTGAAGTTGATTATAACGACAGTCATCGCCGGGCTTGTTTGGGAGTGGCAGTTGTCAGTAATGACGCTCAGTTTTCTGATCGTGTTATATCTCAGGTCATCAATATGATAGAAACTGAAAATGAGATGTTTATAACAGATTACCAGGTTGAAATTATTTAGGTTAAAATTATGCGCCAGTTTAAACGTTCAAAAAGAGTTGCTTCACAGATGCTTCGGGATGTCAGAGATCTTATGGAGTTGGAATGTGCCTCAAATCTTACTGCTATGGTATCATTTACCGACGTTGAGGTTACCGATGATCTGAGATATGCCACTATATTTTATTCTGTTCTGGGCGATGAAGAGCAAAAAACAAAGACAAACCGCTACCTCAATAAAAACCGGAACAGGATTCAATTTAAGCTTGGGCGGCTATTAAATATTAAAGTAATACCGGAAATATCATTCAAATTTGACCCGTCTATTGAACAGGGAATGAGAATCGAACAGCTTTTAAATGAGATATCGAAAGAGGATGAGCACAAAAATAAAGAAGACATATAGCGATATCCAAAAGGCAGTTGCAGATTCCAAATCGGTTTTAATTTTTTCACACTCCGCACCCGATGGCGATTCGGTTGGTTCACAGTTGGCTTTTCGCAATTACCTTTTGACTCAAAACAAAGATGTCGAAGTGATCAACGAAGGTACTATTCCTGGTTTGTATAAAAATCTTCCCGATGTCGATTCTGTTAGGGATATTGAAAACTACTCATCAAAGAAACAGTTTGATCTGGTTGTTGTTTTAGATTGCTCCAATCTTGCGAGACTGGGGAAAGCAGAAAAACTGATAGAAGATAATGTTGCGATTATCAATATTGATCATCATCCCGATAATACCAGTTTTGGGTTAATCAACCTGGTCAACGAGGTATCTTCATCAACGTCTGAGATTTTAACCGAGTATTTTCTTGGCATTGGTCAACCAATTGATAAAAATACCGCCACATTATTATATACTGGTATTATAACTGATACTGGCCGCTTTCGTTATGAATCAACCGGGCGCAGAACGATGGAACTGGGTGGAATGTTAATAGAATATGGTGCCGAGCCGAGAAAAATCTGTGATGATATATTTTACGCTGTGCCGCCATCCATTTTAAAAATGACCGGTAAAATGCTTGAAGGTTCCGAGTTTTATGAAGATGGTAAAATATGCATGATGGAACTAAGTCAGGATATCATAAAAAAATATAATGCTTCTTTCAGCGACTTTGATGGTTTGGCCGAATACACTCTGCATACTGAAAATGCTATGGTTGGCGCTCTTTTAAAGGAGCTTGATGATAAGACTGTCAAAGTATCACTACGCTCCAAAAGCGAAATAAATGTTTCTGAAGTGGCTCATCTTTATGGCGGCGGTGGTCATCGAAACGCCTCGGGATTTGTTATGAAATCAACTTCGGATACAAACCGTAAAGAACTGCTTGATAATTTGCGAGGTCTGATTAATGCATCGGTATAACGGCATATTGTTGTGCGATAAACCGTACGACCAGACAAGCCATGATGTAGTCGACAGCCTTAGAAAATTGCTGGGTCAGAAGAAAATCGGACATACCGGCACGCTTGATCCAAAAGCGACTGGTTTGATGGTTTTTTGTCTGGGGCAGGCGACAAAAATTGCCCGCTTTATTACCGATGTTGGTAAAACATATGAAGCCGAAGTTACTCTGGGACAATGCTCATCTACCTATGATGCGGAAGGTATTAGTTCCGAGACACCATTTGAAAAAGTACCTGAACTAAATGAAACCGAAATATGCTCTGTTTTGTCCTCTTTTGAAGGTGACATCAAACAAAAGGTACCTATTTTTTCGGCCGTAAAAGTTGACGGAAAGAGATTATATAAATCAGCCCGGAAAGGCGAAATCGTTGATACTCCCATACGTGATGTATTTATTGATTCAATGAGGTTAATTGATTTCAAATCGCCGAAGATTAAGTTTGAAGTCGCCTGTTCGAAGGGAACATATATTCGTACAATTGCAAATGATATTGGAGAAAATATTGGCTGCGGAGCCTATCTTTCATCATTGAGAAGAACCAGGGTTGGTAGTTATTCTTTGGAAAATGCCTTGACACTCAATGAGGTTGAATTATACATAAAAGATGGTTCTCTGGATCAATATATCAGACCGATTGACTCGGTTCTTCAGTTTCCATCAATCAGAGTGAATGAAGAATTCAGTTCAATGATTATTTTGGGACGATCTCCAAAATATCAGGACATAATTGGTGTCGATGGCAATTTCCAACCTGAAGAATATATCAGTCTGAGAGATTTTAAAGGCAATATCAGGGCGATAGGGAAATCTGAAATCTGTTCTTCGGAACTCGACAGTTGTAATGGAAACACATTTTTTACATATATAAGGGTACTTAATTGAGCTTGGAAGTAATTAAAAATATTGATGATTACGAAGCCCCGGAAAAAGAGGTAGTTGTTACTATCGGCACCTTTGATGGTGTGCATCGCGGACATCAGGAAATTCTCAGGCGCCTGATGGACTCGGCTAAGGCTAATAATTTTGAGGCCATTGCTATCACCTTTGAACCTCATCCGCGTGTATTGGTGACACCCGATGATCCTCCGCCGCTCTTATCGACGTGGGAGGAAAAAGTTCGGCTTTTCGCCGATTATATGGATGGGAAACTGATGGTATTGAATTTCAATAAAGCATTGATGGATCTTACTGCCGAAGATTTTATTAAAAACTACCTGATCAAAAAGCTAAATCTGAAAAAATTGGTAGTTGGATATGATCATGCTTTTGGGAAAAATCGTTCCGGGACAATTAACGACTTGTTGGGATTATCCAAAATCTATTCTTTTGATCTGGAAGTTGTTAATCCTATCCTTGTTGACGGACGACCGATTTCATCATCACGAATCAGGCGTCTGATAACCGGACATGATCTGCCACTGGCTATAAAAATGTTTCAGCACCCTTATCCAATTTCCGGGGAGGTAATCAAAGGTATCGGATTGGGGAAGAAACTGGGATATCCGACCGCAAACATTGATTTTCACGAACGCAAACTGTTGCCAGCTGATGGTGTATATTCCTGCCAGGCCGAACATGATAATAAGACCTATAGCGGAATGATGTTTATTGGCAATAATCATTTTGATCCCAATCGGGAAAAATCGGTCGAAGTGAATATTTTCGATTTTGATAATGATATTTATGGTGATGCACTGATTTGCTATCCAGAAACTTTCGTTCGCGAGAATATTAAATTTGATAGCACCGATAAACTTGTTGAGCAAATAACAAAAGATAAAGAAAATATATTGAAGTTAAATAAATAAAAGGAGATGACGGAAGTGTCAGTAAGTAAAGAAAAAAAAGAAGAGATTGTCGCCACGCATAAATTGCATGAAAGCGACACAGGATCGCCCGAGGTCCAGATTGCGATTCTAACCGAGGATGTTATCAACCTCACCGAACATCTCAGGATGCACAAAAAAGATTTTCACAGCCGCCGCGGCCTGCTTAAAAAAGTTGGTAAGCGCAGAAGGCTGCTCGATTATCTAATACGGAAGGATATTGAAAGTTATAGACAGTTGATATCAAAACTTGGTATCAGGCGGTAAAGCGGAATTAATTGGAGTAATTTAATGGTAAGCAAAGTAGAAATTGAAATTGGCGGAAAAACATTAAGTATTGAAACTGGCAAAGTTGCCAAGCAGGCGAATGGGTCAACAATGGTCAGATTAGGCGACACGGTTACATTATCGGCCGTCTGCGCCACTGACAAACCAAGAGAAGGTCAGGATTTTTTCCCTCTGGCAATCGACTATCGGGAAAAATCGTACGCAGCCGGAAAGATTCCCGGCGGCTTTTTTAAACGCGAGGGAAGACCATCCGAAAAAGAGATTCTCTCAATGAGAGTTATTGATCGACCGATTCGGCCTTTGTTCCCAGATGATTTTAAAAACGAAGTACAGTGTCATAATATTGTCCTTTCCTCGGATCAACAAAATGATGCGGATATGCTGGCCTTTATTGGAACTGCGGCCTCGCTGGCGATATCAGACATACCTTTTACAAAAACTATCGCAGGTGTTAGGGTCGGACGAGTAAATGGTCAATTTATTGTTTTTCCGACGTTTGATGAGCTGGAACAATCAGATATGAATGTCACGATCGCCGGCTCAGCTAACTCAATCACTATGGTTGAGGGTGGTGCCAAAGAGGTTTCCGAGGCAGATATGTTGGAGGCGCTTGCGTTTGGTCACGAGCATATAAAAGCGATTGTTGCTAAAATTGAAGAATTAAAGGAAACCGCCGGAAAGCCAAAATTTGAATATACTCCGGTTGGCCCAGAAGAGACTCTGAAAAATAAAGTGATCGAAATGGCCGGTAATCGTTATACCGAGTTCAATAAGATTGCTGACAAAGATGAGCGGAATTCTGCAAAGCATAAATTCGCCGATGAAATCAAGGAAGCTCTGGCAGAAAATTTTCCGGAATCAGAAATGGCTATTAGTGGTATTCTTCATGATGTCGATTCTGGTGTGATGCGTAAGATGATTCTTGATGATAATATTCGTATTGACGGACGTGGTCCCGATGATATCAGAGAAATCACCTGTGAAATTGGAATTCTTCCGCGTACTCATGGTTCCGCATTGTTTACCCGCGGTCAGACTCAAGCGCTGGTTGTTGTAACGCTTGGGACAATATTGGATGAGCAGCGCGTTGACGATCTTGAAGGCGAATCATTTAAGAGCTATATGCTGCATTATAATTTCCCATCATTTTCTGTTGGTGAAATTCGTCCGATTCGCGGCGTTGGCCGTCGTGAAATTGGGCACGGTGCTCTGGCCGAAAGAGGTTTGCAGCCGATTATTCCTTCTGATGAGATGTTTCCCTACACAATAAGAATAGTTTCTGATATTCTGGAATCGAATGGTTCATCATCGATGGCCTCCGTTTGCGGTGGATCGTTGGCTCTCATGGATGCCGGTGCTCCAATCAAATGTGCCGTCGCCGGTGTTGCCATGGGTCTGATCAAAGAGGGTGACAAGTTTGCTGTCCTTACCGATATCCTTGGTGATGAAGATCATTTTGGTGATATGGATTTCAAGGTCACCGGTAGTGCCCAAGGTATTACTGCTTTCCAGATGGACATCAAGATTTCCGGCCTTGATTTGGAAACAATGAAAGTTGCATTGGACAAAGCGAAAACTGCCCGCTTGTTTATTCTTGACAAAATGAACGCCACTATCTTAACCAATCGCGATAAACTTTCCGAATATGCTCCAAGAATTCTGACTATCAAGATCAATGTTGATAAAATCGGAACGGTTATTGGACCAGGCGGAAAAATGATTCGCTCTATCATCGAAGCTACAGGTGCCAAAGTCGATATTTCTGACGATGGTACTGTTCTTATCGCCTCGGTTGATGGTGCGGCTGGCGAAAAGGCCAGAGAGATGGTCATGGGACTCGTCGAAGAAGCCGAGATAGATAAAAAATATAGCGGAACGGTTCGCCGGATTACCAATTTTGGCGCATTTGTCGAAATTCTTCCCGGTACCGATGGCCTTCTTCATATCTCTGAGATTGATCATAAACGAGTAGAGAGAGTCGAAGACTACTACAAGGTTGGCGACAAAGTAGAAGTTCTAGTTGTTAATATCGATCCGGAAGGAAAGATAAGACTTTCGCGCAAAGCTCTTTTGGAATCATAATTTAATTATGGTGACAAAGAATTTGATTAAATATTCTAAGACCGTTTTAAAAGACGGTCTTAGAATCATTAGCGAAAATATTCCCTCGGCTCGTTCGATTTCAATCGGTGTGTGGGTCGATGTTGGCTCCCGTAACGAGCAAAAATCAGAAAATGGTATTTCTCATTTTATTGAGCATATGATGTTTAAAGGTACTAAGAGACGTTCCGCCAAAAAGATTGCATCATCGTTGGAATCTTTAGGCGGTAATATAAACGCCTTTACTTCGCGAGAACAAACCTGTTATATGGCTGTTATCCTCGATGAACATTTAGAACAGGCGGTTGATGTCCTCTCTGATATCCTGATGAATTCAACCCTGACTCCCAAAAATATAGATCGCGCAAAATCTGTGGTCACCGAAGAAATTCATGAGGTTTTGGAAAACCCTTCAGATTTAGTGCATGAACACTTCACTGAAAATTTCTGGTCAAATCAACCTCTGGGACGCTCGATCCTTGGGACCGAAGATACAGTCCGGTCATTTGACAGAAAAGATATTAAAGCTTATATGAAAAAGAGCTATCTGTCGGGACGGATGGTTATTGCGGCGGCCGGAAATGTGTCGCATAAAAAATTGGTTGACCTGGTAAAAAGGAAATTTCATTTTTCCGAAGGTTTCGGCAACAGGGGAGAGGATGCGATATCACCGTCGAATTTTACAAAACATATCTATACCAATAGTTCGTCGCAGAATCATCTTTGCCTCGGTTTTCCCGGTATTGAGTTCAGTCATGCCGATCGGTACAATATGCTTGCACTG
>DAOUVS010000209.1 GCA_030667525.1 Candidatus Zixiibacteriota bacterium
AAAGATTCCTCACCAAAGGTCGGCGATACGATTCCGATAACTCTGAAAATATATCTGGGTGATATCTCCCCCAAAGATGTTAACGTCGAAGTTCTGGCCGGGAATCTAAATTCACTGGAACAAATGGATCGTTATAAACCGGTGACGGCAACATTGCAAAACGGCGATGGCTCGCCTGATTCCGGAATATATACATATCAGTCGGAGGTGATTTGCCGGGAATCGGGTCGTTTTGGAATAGCGGCGCGGGTTATGCCCTACAATGAAGATTTAATCCACAACTATATCCCAAAATTGATTAAGTGGTGGTAATTCTCACAATTTCTGCCACTGTTTGATTCTCATTATTTGCTATATCCTCTTGACAATATTATGATCAAGAATTAATCTATCCCTTGGCATACATTTAACTAATTATACAATATCAGGAGGATATTAATGAGACATCGGATTTTTCAAGCAGGAATACTGATGTTTATGCTTCTGGGTATCTTTTCGGCACCTTCAGCTTTCGATTTTTCATCTATCGAAAGCCAGGTTGTTGAATTCAGTCTGGACAATGGTATGAAATTTATTGTCCTGCCCAAGCATGACGCACCTATTGCCTATTTTAGACTTATTGTAGATGTTGGCGGATGTAATGACCCCAATGATGCCAACGGATTGGCTCATATGTTTGAGCATATGGCATTCAAAGGCACTAAAGAGGTCGGAACGACCGATTACAAAAAAGAAAAAAAATGGATGGAAGAAGAAGATCGCCTTTTTGGATTAATTCTTGAAGAGAGGGCAAAAAGAGAATTAGCTGATTCAGCGCGATTGGCGGAACTTGAGAAAGAATTAAAATTGACGACCGATTCCGCGGTACAATATATTAAAACCAATGAATATAGCCAGATATATGAAAGCGAAGGCGGAGTTGATATTAATGCCGGCACCGGTTATGACTGGACCCTCTACATTGCCAACTACCCGGCCAACAAACTGGAATTATGGATGGCGATGGAATCAGACCGGTTTATCAATCCGGTTCTAAGAGAATTTTACAAAGAGAAAAACGTAATTGCTGAAGAGCGGCGGATGTCCAGAGAGTCGTCCCCCCAGGGAAAACTACAAGAGGAAATGTTGGCTGCTGCTTTTATTTCTCATCCATACGGTAATTCTTTGATTGGGCCGATGTCGGATATTCACAACTATTATCGCCCAACCGCCTTGGAATATTTTAAGAAATTTTATATCCCAAACAATATTGTCGTCAGCATTGTCGGCGATGTTGATCCTGATGAGGTCAAACGTCTGGCAGAAAAATATTTCGGTAAAATTCCATATCAACCAAAACCTCGACAAGTATTGACCGTTGAAGCACCTCAAGTCTCCCAGCGTAAGATTATCATCAAAGATAAAGCGCAACCAATGTATTGGAGTTCATTCCATATTCCCAGCGCCAATCATTCCGATATGGTTGCTCTTGAGGCACTGGCCGACTATATTGGACAAGGCCGCACCTCATTGTTATATAAAAACCTGGTTAAGGAAAAAAAGATCGCAATGCAGGCTCAGGCTTTTGCCGGTTTTCCGGGAAGTCAGTATCCCACTCTATTTTGTATCATATCGATACCTTCAAAAGATCATACTAACGATGAAAGCGACGCAGAAATCCTAAAGATCATCGAACAGGTTAAAGCCGAATTAATTCCAGTAGAAGAGCTTGAGAAAATTAAGGCACGCGCCAAAGCAAATCTTATTAATGAGCTTTCCAACCTTAATGGATTTGTCAGTGGCCTGACCTTTCAATTGGCTTATAATGAGCTGGTTCGTGGCGATTGGCGGAAATTATTTGGAAGTCTGGACGAAATCAATGCTCTGACCCCGGAAGATATTCAAAGGGTTGCCATTGAGTACCTTGATGTCAATAAGAGAACCCTGGCATTTTTGGAAACCGAAGAAGAATAACCGGAGAGGAGATAATAATGATTAAGAAAACAGTTTATATCGGAATGCTGGTAATGCTGGCAGTTCTGATATTGGGAATAAATATTCAGGCTGGGAAAACAATCGATAAACTTAAGTTCCCTCCGATCAAAGAACCGCAGATGCCGGAATTTCAGATGGTTACTCTCGAAAACGGAATGACCCTGTATTTAATGGAGGATCATGAATTACCGCTTGTTAATGCCAGTGCCAGACTGGCCGCAGGCGGGTATCTCGATTCCCCGGAAAAAACCGGTTTGGGTTCAATTGTCGGGACGGTTCTACGGACCGGTGGAACCGAAAATAAAACCGGTGATGAAATCGACGAAATTCTGGAATCGATTGGTGCTTCCATCGAAGTAAATATTGGTAGTACCAGCGGAACTGCTGGCATGAATATTTTGTCGGAATATACTGATACCGGATTGGAACTTCTTGCTGACATATTAAGACGACCGGTATTTCTTGAAGATAAAATTGAGCTGGCCAAAACTCAGACACGATCCGGTATCTCAAGAAGAAACGACCAGCCGTTTCAAATATGTGTTCGTGAGTTCAGGAAAATACTGTATGGCCCCGAATCAGGTTACGGCCGACATGCCGAATATTATACTATTGATAATATCTCGCGAGAGGATCTAATCGAGTTCCATCAAAAATATATTACCCCCGAAAATGTAATGCTGGCGATCTGGGGCGATTTTAACAGCGATGAAATGGTTGATAAAATCAAGGGCTATTTCGGCGACTGGCAAATGGGTGCAGGAAAGGTACCGTCTTTGCCAGAGGTTAATTACGAATACAAACTCGCCGTCCATTATATACCTAAGACAGACATCAACCAGTCAAATATCCTTATCGGTCATGTTGGCGGTTTATTGGGCGACCCGGATTATTTCCCAATGATCGTCATGAACAATATCCTCGGCGGTTCATTTGGCAATCGTCTGCTTAATAATGTTCGCAGTAAACAGGGCTTGGCCTATGCTGTGGGCGGCAGTTTTACATCGAATATTGCCTATCCCGGAATATATTATAACTATTGTATGACCAAATCGGAAAGCACGGTCAAAGCTATAAAAGGTATGATCGAGCAGATCAAGGGAATGCAGACCAACGCGCCAACCGAAAACGAGATGAAACTTGGCAAAGACGGATACCTGAACTCATTCGTATTCAACTTTGAAGACAAAGGTGATGTAATAACTCAAATCATGGAATATGACTATTTTGATTTTCCAAGAGATTTCCAATTTAAGGCAAAATCAAATGTCGAAAAAGTAACCTCTCAGGATGTTATTGATGTCGCCAAAAGAAAACTTCACCCGGATGAGTTTCATATTGTGGTTGTCGGCAACGGTGACGATTTCGATGAACCGCTCGATGTTTTAGGCCCAGTCGACACAATTGATGTGACTATCCCAACAGAAGCTCCCGGTGGCACGATGGAAATCAGCAACGAAGCAGCGACCAAAGGCAAAGCAATTATGCAAAAGGCACTTGATGCCTGTGGTGGAGCCGATAATTTTAATAAAATTAAATCGGTTGTTTCAAAATCATCAGTCACAATAGTAACTCCGCAGGGAGACATCCCATTAGAATCAAAATCATCTATGATTCTTCCCGACAGGGAACGTTCCGATCTGACCACCCCGATGGGTGCGATGGTTTCTGTTTCTAATGGCGCCGATTCCTGGCAGCAACAAGGACCACAGATCGTTCCATGTTCAGCTGAGGATATTGAAAATAATAAAAAAGAGTTTTTCCGAAACACTGTTTTATCTTTTCAAAATATCGATAAGCCTGATTATGTTTTTGCCTGGCTTGAAACCGCAGAATTGGATGGAAAATCGATAGAACTTATTCTTGTCCAATCTATTGAAGGCAATTATTCATATAAATTTGCCATCGATTCTGAGACATTTATGCCGGTTGGCAAGAAATATTTTGGTCAAACGATAATGGGGCCAGCGAACTTGACCGAAATATATTCTGATTACAAGGAAGTTTCCGGAATAATGGTTCCTTTCAAGGTGACTCTTAGCTCAGGCGCAAGCAAGGTTGCTGAGGTTGGAGTTAAAGAATATATAACCAATCCTGAAATTGATGAGACTATCTTTAATAAGCCGGAATAGGAATACATTGGCGTTAAGCCTGCGATAATATTACCATACAGATGTAAGGAAATATTAGCAATATCGCCTGAAATTGAATTATTTTTCGATTTCAGGCGTTTTTTTTTCAAAATATTTGTTGATTTTGGGGTTGGTTCGTCATATTATTATGCGAAATGAAAAATATATCCTCACCCAGATAACTCCTCACCGTCAGAATGGAGATTATGATTATATAAAAATTGATTTGAAACTGATTTGTGTAAGTGAATCAATAAAATACATCAATTAATTATTATGATGAATGAACTTTTTAATATATAATAGAGACAGATAAAACAGGTAATATTGATTTTAAAATAGGTAATGATATTTTTTAAAATATCAAACGGGAGTGTTAGAGTATGTTAAGAACCAGACTGATAAGTATAGTCATTTTTAGTATTCTTTTATTTGGCCTTATTTTCAGTATTTCGGCAGGTAGAAATCTTTATGATGATTCAAATAAAATGCAGGCCTACAAATCGGCAGAAGACCCATATGTCACCATAGGTGTTCATCGGGTGGGCCAGCTTGGCATTACCATTGTTAACCAGGGACAGATTGGTTTGGCCGGTGCCAATATTGTTGATCCTCGCGACCCTACAATTCTGGCGCCTTCAGGTGTTTACCCTTATCCCGGTAATAATGATTACCTTTTTAGAGGAGCGTTTTGGATTGGAGCCATAATCGGACGTGACACGCTCGTTTCGGTTGGTGCCGACGGCTGGATCGGAACTCAGGAGATGTGGCCCGACCCATACCCAAAAGGTGAAATTGTCTTTAGGTCAATTTCAAATGCGGCTGATATTGATGCCATTTCGGAAGAAGATTTTATTGCGATGTACACTGACACGGTCACAAATCCCGCTTTTGTTCAGGCTGACCCATTTGATGGTCGTCCGCATATACCGCTTAATATCGAAGTAAATCAGCGGAGTTACGCCTGGAGTTATTCATACGCTGAGGATTTTATCCTTTTTGATATGTCCATAAAAAACATCGGCAATCGGGTTCTTAATAGAGTGTTTATGGGATTTTATGTCGATGGTGATGTTGGATCCGTCGGCATGGAAATTGGTGAAGCGATTGATGATATCTGCGGTTTTAAAAGATCGATCGACTCTCCCTTTGGCTGCGGATGGGTTGATACTATCAATGTCGCATGGATATCTGATAATAATGGACGCGACGATGGTAATACTGAAGATGAATGCCCCTTCAGCGGAGGCAGTTACAATGACGTTAGCGGAATGAGGGTTGTCAGGACTCCCTCGGACTCCTTAAAATATTCATT
>DAOUVS010000335.1 GCA_030667525.1 Candidatus Zixiibacteriota bacterium
AGAGTATGAAAAAATTTGTTTTATTTATTGTCGACCGTCATCAAAAGCCTGATTTTACAGTGGATAAGAATAATCACGGCGATTGGTGCGATGCCTCAACAATGGACAAGGGAACCCAGGACCCTGTCGGCTCCACTTCAAGGCCGCTCATTTCAACGGCATATTTTTACAACAATGTTAAAATTTTAGCGAGGACAGCGAGACTTTTGGAGAAAGCAAAAGACGAAATTTATTTTGCTAATCTTTCAGAAAAAATAAAAGCTGGTTTCAATAAACGCTTTTTTGATCCACAAACCAACACCTACGAAAGCGCAACCCAGTGTTCTTATGTGCTGCCGTTGGCGTTCGGGCTGGTTCCGCCCGAAAACCGGGACCTGGTTATTGAAAATCTGGTCGAGGATATAATGGTCAGGCAAAACGGTCACCTCTCTGTTGGATTGATCGGTATGCAGTGGTTGATGCAGACGCTTTCGGATATTGGTCATCCGGAAGTCGCTTATATAATTGCTTCTCAAACCACCCGGCCTGGTTGGGGCTATATGATTTCCAAAGGCGCTACAACCATCTGGGAGCGTTGGGATACGGATACCCGTGATCCCGGTATGAACAGCGAAGCGTTGTTGATGCTGGCCGGTAATCTGGAAGCATGGTTTTACCAGACTCTGGCCGGGATAAATTATGATCCCGGGCAGCCGGGTTTTAAACATATTATTCTACACCCACAGCCTGTCGGCGACCTGAAATTTGTCAAATCTTCTTTCAAATCATTGTACGGTACAATTGTAAGCGATTGGAAAATTGAAGAAGGGTCGTTTATCTGGAATATTACTATTCCTGCCAATACAACCGCGACGATTTACATCCCTGCGGAAGATGTAAAGAGCGTCCGGGAAAGCGGGCAGGCGACGGCAAACTCGGAAGGGATCGAATTCCTGCGTATGGAAGACGGTGAAGCAGTGTATAAGGTGGATTCCGGGGAATATGTATTTTTATCAGTCTTAAAAGCGGAGAGCAAATGAAATCATTAAAATTGAATATAATACTCTATTCTGTCTTGTTTCTACTGACCGATTTTGAGAGTTCGGCTTTTGCTGCTGAAAATATATTGTCGGGACCTTTGAATGTAGAACAATCACACGCCGGTGATAAGAGGATTACTGACCTGATCAACAAAGCAGGCAATGCGGATGATGACGAAACTCGTCTGGAACTTTTATTAGAACTTAGTGAGCTGCCGGATTTAGAAGAACAGTTAAAGGCTGATACCGACCGTTTGATTGTCGAAATAAAGCGATGGCTGTATGGAAAATCGTTGAGTTATTTTGGACAGTCGATATTAAAAACCAAAGATTATGATTTCGGTATTCAGAAAACATCTCCGCTTTATCCCATAACAAATATTTACCGTGCACGAATGATTTTCTGGGTAACGCTGGAATATGGCGGGTACTGGAAAAACCCAAAGATACGCAGGGAACGCTTTGATATGGTTCGCAGTCTCCTTGAAGAAGTGAAAGAAGCTTTTCCGGAAAATCGCCTTGTCTCCATGTACCTTGGTGAACCCATGCTATCGCATAAACAATACACATCAGCGAGCGCTCCCGAATGGGCCGTGTATCAGTGGGAGGGTATTGAACGCCTGGCTGATATTATTGAATGGTGGATAGATCATCGCCAACAGAAAAACGGCGAGTACGGCGGCGACTGGGACGACGATTGCGAGATGTGGCGATGGTGGGTGCCGGTGCTTATCGCTTTTAATGACCCGAAAATCACAAAAGCGCAATCGATTTTCTCAAATGGTCTTTTAAGTCTGGAGAAAATGCAGTCAGGCTATACCGATCACGTTTACGATGTTCAGCACACCGCCGAGCCATCTGCCGACGTTCTGACACCAATGATGCATATTGATCCTGAAAATGAAGAATGGAACCAAAGGACACTTCGTCTGGGAGAGTTGATGAAATCCTTTTGGTCCGGTATAAATGAACGCGGCTATTTGCAGTTTAAAAGCACTTATTTTGGTGCGGACAGCATTTCGCCTGATCCGAAAAAAGCATGTGATACCGTGTATCATCCCCGGACCGTCCAACCGACGCTCCTCTATTGGCAGCGAACAGGTGATGAACGACTGAAAAAG
>DAOUVS010000359.1 GCA_030667525.1 Candidatus Zixiibacteriota bacterium
AGCTCGAATTCGCACTGAGAAACAAGACAGGCAAAGAGATAAACATCTGCCAGGCAAGGCCGAACTTATAGCCATGGCGACAGTTGCAGATGCGGTTGATAGGCGCAATTTTGATAATCGACAGATGGAACTCAATTTTAAATGGGATAAAGAAGTATCTGAAAAAATTGAGCAATGCTGCCAGGAAGCGCCTCCTCAAGCTGAGATAAAATCAGATCAACGCTTAATTGAAAGATTGCAGCAGGGGCAGCGGTTTATTTTTTCCGGGGAACTGATGCATCATCTGTTTTTGCAAGAAATCGGATTTGATGCGCTTAGTTCTGTTTTTCCTTTGAATCCCGGAGTTATTTACCAGAGCAGTGATATTTTAGCTACGTTTTTTCACAGCATTAATCTTGATATCCCATCTGTTGAAGCATTGAAATTGGTTAATGCAAGCGAATTGGGAATATGCATAGGGATGAACCGGGCGCCGGAAAAAGAAACCATAAGGGCTCATCTTGCTGAGATGGCCGAACACTACCTGAGCCATAAGCTTATTGATCGATTTGCCCAAGTTCTTCTGAAGCGGAACTTCATTGATCCGGAGGTTTTCTTTATTGATGGTCATTTCTTGCCTTATTATGGCCTTAACGTCATTGCCAAAGGTTATTTTACGGTCAGACGTTTGGCTATGCGAGGCAATGAGCTTTACGCTATAACCGATCTTCAGGGAAGACCTTTGTTTTTTATCACCGAATCAAATGAGATCGATTTTCGGCCGATCATATCCCGTAGCGCATCAAAGTTAAGAGAATATGGAATTGATCAGATCGCCGAGTTTGTTACCTGGGCCAAGTATGTGGGTGAAAAGAGCCTTTCCGGCATCCCTGATTCAGCCTTTACGGTGGGGATGCGATTTACAGATCATAAGTACCTGATAGCGGAGCAGACCCGTACGGTAAAAGAATCGGTTCAAACCGCAAAAAGGGAAGGCCGATCAGAGCTGACTTCCATTGAGTTACGAATGGTAGTTTTAGAAAATATAGAGACCGGAAAACGGATAGCCATCTACACCAACAACAAAGACAAACCGTTATCTGATCTCGCTTATTACATGCTTAACCGCTGGGGTGATTCGGAGAATATTTTCAAAGAGATGATGGCCAGGTTTAACCTTAACTACCATCCCGGCTATGACATTAAAGAACTTGAAAACCAGCCTTTGGTTGATAATCCTGATATTGCCTTGATCAAAAAAGCCGTTCGTATTCTTCACAAAGAGATCGAGGAGTTGGAAAAGGAAATACTGCTGACCGAGGCCAGACAGAAACAACGCCCGGACAAAAGACGGCTGCCTAAGATAGCGAATTTGAAGACGTCGATAGCCGAAAAAAAGACCGACATTATCGGTTTTGAAGATAAACTATCGGAACTTCCCGAAAAGGTATCCATCATGGATCTTCTTAAAGGCAAACCCATGAGTCGTTGTGATCTGGAAAAGAAAAAGCTCTATGATTTAATGCAGTTCATAGCATATAATTCTCGTGAGCGCTTAGTTGAGCTTTTTCGTGACTGCTATGATGATCATCGCGACGTTAAACCGGTGTTGGATATGATAACTCGCAGAGCGGGGTATATCAAAATGTTTGGCGAAACCCTGATA
>DAOUVS010000351.1 GCA_030667525.1 Candidatus Zixiibacteriota bacterium
ATATCAACGAAGATTTACATGGTCTGGTGGTCATTGTTAAAAAATCCAAGAAAAACCGGGTGCCGTATTTGAATATTTTTCTGTTTTTTGCGACGCTAATAACGATGTTTTATGCTCCGGTTCTGCTTAGTTTCGATTTCGAATATTTTAATCATCCTGGGGTTTATCAGGAAAGATTCGAATTTACATTGGCTCTCATGGCGATTCTTCTTTTTCACGAATTCGGCCATTACCTGGTTGGTCGTTACCGCGGTGTTTTTATGTCGCTACCATATTTTATTCCGGCACCGAATATAGTTGGCACATTCGGCGCTATAATAAAATCAAAATCTCCTTTTACAAACAGGCGCGATTTAATCGAAGTCGGTGCGGCCGGGCCGATCGCCGGATTTGTGGTTTCGGTGATTGTTTTTTGCTTTGGCCTTCAAAGTTCCGAAATCGTTCTTGCCGGAACCGAAGCTGGTTTGACTTTGGGAGATTCTCTGCTGATTAAGTTTTTGAGCTGGCTGATTATCGGGCCGATTCCGGAAGGATATGATTTTTTGCTCTCACCGGCCGCTTTTGCCGCCTGGGTCGGTCTATTGGTGACGATGATAAACCTGTTACCGCTGGGACAACTTGATGGCGGTCATATCATATACGCTCTTATTGGAAAAAAACAGCGCTTGATAGGTCGAGTTTTTCTGGCGCTAATGGTTGTTCTGGGATTTTGGTGGGCCGGCTGGTGGTTATTTGGAGCGATGGTATTTATGTTTGGGGTAAATCATCCGCCAACAATAAATGATTCGATAAAACTTCCGCGACACGCCAAAATAATCGGCTATTGCGCCTTGATAATATTTATAATCAGTTTTATCCCGATACCATTTATGATGGCATAAGCATTTTCATTTTCAGGCTCGATTGACCGCTGGATATAACGTCCTGTTTAATAAGTCCGTCGTCAAACGCTTTTAGAAATATATCAACAATCTCCGGATCAAATTGGGTTCCCCTGAATTTTTTCAACTCATCCAGAGCTATTTGAGGATCCCGACGATCCCGATATGGCCGATCAGAGGTAATGGCATCATACGTATCAACAACAGCCAACAGCCGCCCCTCAATTGGAATATCTTCGTCTTTGAGTCCATGCGGATATCCACTGCCGTCATACATTTCATGATGTGCAATGATATAAGGCATCGCCGGTTTCAAAAACGGAATACCCTGTAATATTTTGACGCCGAGTTCAGGATGTTTCATCATGATGTTTCGCTCAAAGTCGGTCAGCCGATCCGGTTTGTTGAGGACTGAATCAGGCACCCCGATTTTGCCAATGTCATGCAGAATACATCCGGTTCGTAATTCGGCCAATTTTTTTGTGCTCCAGCCCATTTCACCGGCAATAATTCTTGCCAGTCGATAGACACGGTCGGTATGACCGGCGGTATAACGATCACGCGCCTCAACGGCCTTGGCCAAGGTCTTAATTGTCTGGAAATATGAATTACGAAGATTTTTATCAAGAAAATTGCTTTCCACCGCATTGGCGGCATAAGACACCAGTAAAGATATCATCCGCTTTTGACCGGGTGAGATATATGAAAACGGATCGGTATAAGCCAGATTCATCATGCCGACTATCTCATCCCGGGAAATCAACGGGTAAGAGATATATGATCGTTTCAGTTCGGTACCATTCTCCTTAATCTCTTCATCTAATGACCATAACTGCTTAAAATCAGCGTCATTCTGTCGCTTACTATTTTCGCCCCTGAGAAATTTTTCGATAGAAGTATTTTCATATGAACCAGCCATACATTTTAATCGGAAATGACCAGACTTTTTGG
>DAOUVS010000120.1 GCA_030667525.1 Candidatus Zixiibacteriota bacterium
GAGTCCATCCCCCGGCTGTTTAAGCAAACGAGTATTGGAACTGCCCTGCGGAGAGTGGCAGGAAACACATCCGCCCCCCGCAGGTGAAAACGAACTGAGTGCTTCATGTTCGTGCAGATATGGTCCGGCCATTTCAGAGTGGCAGCTAAGACAACTCTCTGAAGAACCGTTTGAAAGATTTGGTTCATCTCCCACAAAGTCATGACATGACCAACAGGTCATGATATCCTCTTCCAGCGGGTGAGCTGACCGCCTTTCAAACTGTTTCGTTATTCCAGTATGACATTTACTGCAAAAATCGCCCGACGAATCGAGTAATAACCGCTCCCCAGACTGATGAATCTTGTGGCAACTTAAACAATTTAGCCCCTGAGTCTGATGCGGATCGAAACCGACCTGGTCCATTTGGAGATGCGGTTTGTGGCAAGAAGTACAGGTTGCCAGCTGACCAATATCGGTATCACTACTGGGAACAGTAATGTTCGCCGTCGAAGGATCATCAACATGATCTTTGCCATGGTGACAACTGACACAAGCTACCGTCAGATGTTCATGGGCGGTCTCTTTGACCGACTCAGCCATCTCATCATGGCAATCGAGACAATCATGGGATAGGTTTAAAATGTCCTGTTCGGAGTAATCCGATGAAATAAGCCCTGACGAAAACAGCGTCAATAGCAATATCACTTTAAATATTAATGAATCTAAAATTTTCATTATCATTTCCACTCCAATTTTATTGATTCTTTTAATGCCTTCTTTACCACATTATTTTCAATCGCTACAGGCCAAAAATCTCACTTCACTAAAATATTAAAGTCAAGTATGACAAACAAGATATTCTTTGTCAAGTATTTTGTGAAATTTTTCTCACTTTTTTAATATATTTTTAGCTTTCCGTAATTTTACCAATTTTCACTCTATATATATAAATAAAAGACTTTTATACTTATAAAAAAGGTGTTTTTTGGTTATAAAATAATAATACAAAAGAGTATGGATAAAGTTGAGAGTATTCTATTATGAATACGGATAAAATAATTAATTGTTTTTTGGCAGCGGATTTACACTGCGATACCGTTTTGCAGATAAGGCGTGGTTATGATATCTCAAAGCGTCATAAGGACTATCATATAGATATTCCAAGATTAAAAGAGGGCGGTGTCGATCTGCAGGTTTTTGCCAGTCTGGCCCACTCTTATGCAGGTGGTAAATCTGAATTTGAAATGGTTAATGAATATATAGATTGTCTGAAAACAGAAATCGCAAAAAATAATGATAGTATCATTATCTGTCATACATCTTCAGAAGCAATTAATGCCAAAAAAAGCAACAAAATTGCAGCTGTTCTGGCCATTGAGGGAGGCACGGCAATTGAAAATGCCGCCCAAAATATTGAGTATTTTTATAATATGGGTGTTCGGCTGTTGACTTTGGTTCATGAACAGTCGACTGATTGGTGTCTTTCATGGTCCGATAAAAATCCGGCTTTTACCGGGATAACCGATTTTGGAAGAGAGATAATCGCTGAGATGAACAGACTGGGGATGATAATTGATATTTCACATTGTACCGCTTCTTCGGCTAATAAGGCTATTGCGGCGAGTCGTTTGCCTATTATCGCATCGCATTCCTGCGCAGATTCATTATGTCCCAGCGGCCGCAATTTAAACGATAAGCAGATAAAAGCGATTGCTGATAAAGGTGGTGTGATCGGAGTCACCTTTATCTATTTTGTGTTATCCAAGGAATTGAACATACAATCGGCAGAACTGCGAAAAAAATATCCAAACGAAATCAGGAAGATATCGGAACTGTTTGTTTCGACAAAACCGGAAGAGGAATTGCAGATCGAGCTTAAAAAACATAGTTCATTTATAAAAGAATTTGAAGCGTCCTTAAACCGGCTAAGACCGACGGTGAAAACTGTTGTTGATCATATTGATTTTATGGTCAATCTGGGCGGGATCGATTGTGTCGCGATCGGTTCTGATTTTGACGGGATGTCAATGCCGCCGGTTGGTCTTGAAGACTGCACCGGAATGCCGAATATAACCAAAGAGTTATTGGCCCGTGGCTATAAAGAAAGCGAAATAGAAAAGATAATGGGCGAGAATTTTATGCGGGTTTTCAAAGAGGTTTGCGGTTGATTGTAAAATAAATCGGGAAATTTTCCGAGATATAAAGTCGCCGCTTTGAACCAATAGAAAATATAATTTTAATTCTAATCTAGTTTTTTTATAGCAGAAAATATTTGGATTGTATTAACATTGCCTGTATTTTTGTTTTTTGTTTCGGCGGAATGAATTTCATAAACGTGCATGAATGGTTTATAATACTCTATAATATCTTTTTTCCAATCTTTATATAATCTTAGATGAGCAACATCATCATAATCCGGAACCGAGGCAAATATTTCGGCCCCCGGCTGAATATTTTTCAGGACTTTTAAATCATCAACATGTTCAAAAACTTCCAGAGCAATCACTTTATTGTAATCTTCCGGTTCAAATGATTTTTTATTGTAAACATCACCCACATAAAAATTACCGGTCGGACATTTTTCTTTGCAAATTTTGATCGCTTCATGGCTAAAATCGAATCCCCTATATGCGTAACCCTTTTCAATAATCATCCGACCCAAATCTCCCAATCCACAGCCTAATTCAAGTATTCTCGGGTTAGGAGTATTACCTATCAAATTCATAATGGTACTGTATAGAAAGGCATATCTATCAGTGTTATATCCTTTTTTATATATTTCGTCATAATAATCTGATTTCTTTTCTTTATTACCGGTAAAGATCATTGGTTACTCCTGTTTATTACATCCTACGCATCTATTAAGTGGATCACTCGTATACTTTTTTCAAGGTTTGTTTGATCAACTGATCCATGGCAAATCTATCGTCATTATTCTAAAATGATTCAGATCATTGTTAATTTAATTTTTCTTCACCTTTATTTGTTTTGCATTTTGGCCCAGCTGTCTCGGAGACCAACGGTGCGATTAAAGACCTTCTTGTCAGACCCGGAATCTTTTGAGTCAACCACAAAATACCCCTGTCTCATAAACTGGAACAGTTCACCCGGTTTGGCCTCGGCCAATGACGGTTCCAGCTTGCAGCCGTTTAATATTTCATGCGAGTTTTGATTCAGATTGGAGATAAAATCTTCATCCTCCAGCGGGTTTTCTTTAACAAAGAGACGGTCGTATAGGTGTATTTCAGCATCAACAGCATGTTCAACTGATACCCAATGCAAAGTACCTTTAACCTTGCGGCCATCCGGCGAAGCACCACCTTTTGAGGCCGGGTCATAGGTGCAATGAAGTTCGATTATCTCACCATTTTCATTTTTGATCACTTCGTTACAAGTAATAAAATAGGCATGTTTGAGCCGAATCTCGCGCCCCGGTGCGAGACGGAAGAATTTTTTCGGCGGGTCTTCCATAAAATCGTCGCGCTCTATATATATCTCGCGTGAGAATGGCACCATACGGGTTCCATCCGCCTCATTTTCAGGATTATTGATTGCTTCAAGTTCTTCGGTTTGATTTTCAGGATAATTATCAATCACAACTTTAAGCGGATCAAGAACTGCCATAACTCTTTTGGCTCGCAAGTTTAAATCTTCCCGCAGGCAATGTTCCAAAAGCGCAGCATCAACGATACTTTCCCGTTTGGCAACGCCGATTTTATCACAGAAATTTCTAATTGATTCGGGCGTGTAACCGCGACGACGCAAGCCTGATAAGGTTGGCATGCGGGAATCATCCCATCCGGTGACGAGGTTTTGTTCGACCAACAGACGAAGTTTCCGTTTACTTAAAACGGTAAAGCTGATATTAAGACGGGCAAATTCTATCTGCTGAGGGTGATGAACACCAAGCTGGTCAATGAACCAATCATAAAGCGGGCGATGATCCTCAAAGCTGATATCGCAGAGGGAATGGGTTATTCCCTCAAGAGAATCTGACTGCCCGTGCGCCCAGTCATACATCGGGTAGATGCACCATTTATCGCCGGTGCGGTGATGAGTCGCACGAAGAATACGGTATAAAACAGGATCGCGCATATTTAAATTAGGTGAGGCCATATCAATTTTGGCCCGCAGGACTTTAGCGCCATCGTCGAATTCACCGACACGCATCTTTTCAAAAAGGTCGAGATTTTCCTCAATTGAACGAACTCGGTGGGGGCTTTCTTTACCAGGTTCAGTTAAAGTCCCGCGGTACTCACGAATCTGTTCGGCATTTAAATCATCGACATACGCTTTGCCATCATTGATAAGCTTGACCGCATATTCATATAACGAATCAAAATAATCTGAAGCAAAAAAGAGACGATCTTCCCAATCCCAACCAAGCCATTTTATATCTTCCTTGATAGATTCGACATACTCGACCTCTTCCCGGCTCGGATTGGTGTCATCGAAACGAAGATTACATTTTCCATTGAACTGATTGGCAACGCCAAAATTGAGACAGATCGATTTGGCATGCCCAATATGAAGGTATCCATTCGGTTCCGGCGGGAAACGGGTGTGAACGCGGCTTTCGTTTTTCCCGTTTTTTACATCTTCGGTAATGATGTCTCTAATAAAATCAGAGGTTATATTTTCATTTTCATTCATAATATTTTATTCCAGTTATTAATTTTCAATTTTGGAAAATCTATCACTTTTATTACGGTTCGCCAAGATAATATTTATATGATTTTATTTTAAATAGACCTTCTCAATTGTTTTAATAGTATCATTTTCATAAGTGGCGGCATCAATTGCGGATAATTGGCCCCTAATACAAAAATCGGCTTTATTTAATTCTTCAATAATATCCACACATTGACTTTTATTTCCCATACAACCAATTGTGATATGTGGATCAAATGGATATTCAAGGCTTAATTCCGGGGCCAGTATGCCTGAATAAAGAATATCGTGCAGTTCGGTTATTTCTATTCTACCTTTTTCAGGAACTAAAAAAATAAACCATTTTCCTTCAAACGGCTTATTGCATAATTTAAATCTTTTAAGCTCAATATCAATCTTGGGGAAATTTTGTATTTTGGGACTGATAAAATTAAAAAATTCATTTTGTTCAATTATATTAATTGGAAAGACAAATGTGAAATGGGCATCTAGAAGATTATATCCGTCGTTATCATATTTTTCGCGCAGAGATTGAATCCAGTCAAAATCTTTTGAGAATATCTCCGGATAACTTATAGCGATGAGAGACACCAATTAACCTCCAAATTGCTTTAGGATAATCATATAAATATTTATAGGATATTTCCATAATATTTTTGATAAAAGATTCAAAATGATATATCGGAAATGAAACCTTTGTTAAGGTTTTACGTCTATTAGGTTATAAGATTATTATGACCAAGGAGAGGATGAGATGAAAAAAGCTATAACAATATTATTTTCAACGTTGCTAATTTTCGGATTTACTACCATTTCATGGGCCGATGGTGACAATACCAGCACTGTATTTAAGGGCACAGGAGACAGCCGAAGTTTCTATAATTATTCCAATGATTATCGCGGATCATTTAAGTCGCTTGAGGCCTTGGGCGCTTTAGATGCTTTGGATGCTCTTGATGAGCTTGACGATTTGGACGACGAAATGGACGATTTGGATATAGAACTGGATGAATTAGATAATGAACTTGATAGATTAAGCAAATATCGGGTTGCCAGAAATAAATATAAATACAATTATGATTTTGATAATGATTTCGACTTTGACTTTGATTTCGATGATTTTGACGATAATAACCGTCATGTAATTCATTATGGTGATTTTCATGATTTCGGACACTGCAACAATATGAACATCGATATTGAGGATGATGAAATTTATATTACTCATTCCGGCCGCAAATCCGGCGCGATCAGAATAACCGAGAATTATGAATTATATGTCAATGGCAAGCAGGTCCAGACCAATGATAAGCAAAGAAGATTGCTTGAGGAATTTTATGACTCTGCCATTGAACTGAAAAAATACGCAGCTGTTATAGGTGCCAAGGGTGCCGCAATTGGAATTGAGGGCGCAAAGATTGGTTTGAGTGCCATTGGCGGTATTTTTAAATTGATTCTTCCCGGATACGATTCAGATGATCTTGAAAGAGATATGGAACGGAAAACAAAAGGGATCGAATATAAGGCCTCATTGCTTGAAAAAGAGGCTGAGGCACTAGAACATATTGCGTATGAAATTGAGGATATTGCAGATGAACTAAAAGACGAAATCCCGGAATTGGATAAATTGCGCTGGTTCTAAAATTCCCGTTTTGAATTAAGAATTTCTTTGGCGGATTAATTACTTTGATGTAATTAATCCGCTATTTATTTGTAACTATAAATTGCCAATAATTCTGCTATCAATCCAAGATATATTTACACCCAAAATCAAATATCTTTGAGATTTTCATAATTTAGGTGGCATTTGTGTCACATATCATTATTATGCTTTTCGTTAGAAGAAAATAAACCGGCTTACTTGAAAATGGCTAAGTCTGAGGATCAATAAATGAATTTTCGCTATTACCGTATAATTACTATTCTGGCCCTGTTGGCCATTATCGATCTAAGTTTTCCGCGCCACGCATACGCTTATCTGGACCCCGCTACCAGCCAGTTTTTGTTTAATATTTTGGTGGCGGCCTTATTGGGTGCGGCGGTCGGTATAAAAATATTCTGGTATAAGATAAAATTATTTTTAAAAAAACTTTTTCCAGATAAGCGGTAATCTTAAGATGAAAAAAGCAAAAGTATATGTAGCAATGAGCGCGGATCTGATTCATCCGGGACATCTGAATATAATAAAAAAAGCGAAAGAATATGGCGAGGTTACACTGGGGCTTTTAACCGATAAGGCGATTGCAAGCTATAAACGTCTTCCCTTTTTGTCTTATTAGCAGAGAAAAATAATTGTCGAAAACATCAAAGGTGTTGAAGATGTCATTCCGCAGGAAACGCTCGATTATGTGCCCAATCTATTAAAGCTAAAACCTGACTATGTGGTTCACGGCGATGACTGGAAAACCGGTCGTCAGAAGGGAACCAGAGAAAGAGTGATAGAAACTCTGAATAAATGGGGCGGGAAACTTATTGAACCGGAATACACCGAAGGAATTTCATCGACACTCCTTAATGAAGAGCAGCGGTCGATTGGGACCACTCCACAAATAAGGATCAAAAGACTCCGGCGATTGCTTGAAGCTAAACCGATCGTTCGAATTCTTGAGGCTCACAGCGGATTAACCGGTTTAATTGTCGAACAAACAAAAGTTTCTGATAATAGTATCGTTAAAGAATTTGACGGTGCCTGGATAAGTAGTCTGACCGATTCAACAACCAAAGGCAAGCCTGATATCGAATTGGTTGATTTTACATCGAGACTTGATACGATCAATCAGATTATTGAGGTTACGACAAAACCGATTATACTTGATGGCGATACCGGCGGCCCGGTTGAGCATTTTGTTTTTATGGTTAAAACACTTGAGCGGCTGGGTGTCTCGGCAGTTATAATTGAAGATAAAATTGGATTAAAGAAGAATTCTTTATTTGGCACTGACGTTGAGCAGAAGCAGGCTGAGATCTCAGAGTTTTCGGATAAAATCACTCGCGGCAAAAAGGCGCAGTTAACCGATGATTTTATGATCATCGCCCGGATTGAAAGTCTGATTTTGAAAAATGGGATGGATGACGCCATCAAAAGAGCAGAAGCTTTTATCGAGGCTGGTGCCGATGGTATCATGATTCACAGCAAAGAAAAAGATGGCAAAGAAATATTTGAATTCTGCAATAAATACAAAAAGTTTGAAACGCGAATTCCGCTGATTGTGGTACCAACGGCATATAATCATATTTATGAAAAAGAGCTTTCCGAACTCGGTGTTAATATAGTTATCTATGCCAATCATCTTTTACGAAGCGCCTACCCAGCGATGGTGAAAACTGCCGAAACGATATTAAAAAATGAACGCTCCAAAGAAGTTGACCCTTTCTGTATGCCTATCAAGGAGATCATTACGCTACTTCCGGGCAGTAAATAATAAGGAGTTGTTTTGATATCCCCCAAACAGTTTTGCGATTTTCTGGAGAAAAACGGATTATCATTTTTTGTTGGTGTCCCCGATTCGCTTCTAAAATATCTCTGCGCATATCTGTCCGATACAGGCAAAGATTTAATCGCGGCCAATGAAGGCAATGCGATTTCGATTGCGCTGGGGTATCATCTCGCGACCGATAAAATCGGAGTTGTATACATGCAGAATTCCGGTTTGGGTAATGCCACCAATCCTCTGGTTTCCTTGGTGCACCCTGACGTTTATTCAGTTCCGATGTTACTGATTATTGGGTGGCGCGGTCGACCGGGAATAAAGGATGAACCGCAGCATATCGCACAAGGTCGAATAACAAATGGTTTCCTGGATGCGCTTGAGATAAAGAATTCTATTCTGCCTGATGATATTAATGAGGCAGAAAAAGCAATAGACAAAGCAGTGGAATACATGCAAACAAATCAGGCTCCTTATGCTTTTGTTGTCAAAAAAGGGACATTTGAAAAATATGAGCCAAAAAATATTGACTCTGTTGATTACAGCGTCAGCCGCGA
>DAOUVS010000004.1 GCA_030667525.1 Candidatus Zixiibacteriota bacterium
GAGGCTTAGTGCTGACTTTTCAATTATTCTCGTGATATCCATAGGTCCCTCTCCCGCCATTTTCAAGTAGTTATTTAAATTCGTTATCTATTGGATATTACTATATTTTCTCCCAATAGTTGCATAATAATAAAAAAAGGCTGGTAATAATAAAATCGCCAACCTTTTGAACAGCGAAACCAATTCCACAAATTGACTAATAAATATCTCACAATCACGCATATATAGTATTAACTAATTGAATAACAAGACTATATAGAATATATATTTTATTTACCATATGTATATAATATGTATACAATATGTAAAGAGTATACACATTATGTCGAATATTATAGTATAATGTATATAGTAAGAATAAAACTATATAGTTCTTGACATATGTATATAATATGTATAGTATATGTATACAGTATACACATTAAAGCGTATATTGAATAAATTGTGGGTGAATTATGAGTGTGTTTAAATTAGAAAAACCGAAATTAGTAAATATTGATTATCAAAAGATATCTAAACTTCTATTAAAATCCGATAGTATAATTGATATGATTGCGAAATCATATTATCCAAAATATTTATATTGGGATAAGGTGAAGTATTTTACTCCTCCGGATAATTTATCACGTGAAGAATTATGGGCATTAATCAAAAATCATAGAAAAAACCACAGTGGTAAAATTGGAAGTGTAATAAAAAATGAAGATGGAACCTATTTTTCCTGGATATTTTTCAATGAAATTATTGGTAGATTTCAGCATGAAATCGATATGGGATTCGCCGGCAACTTGACTGTAGATCAATCAATTGATGATAAGGATAGACATCGATTTATTATGCGGGGAATAATGGAGGAAGCAATTGCATCATCGCAATTAGAGGGAGCAAGCACAACACGCAAAGCGGGCAAGCAGTTAATTTTACAAAAAAGAAAACCAAGAAATCAATCTGAGCAGATGATAATTAACAACTATGATACTCTTTTGCTACTCGAAAACGATTATAAGGAATCAGATTTGGAATTAGACATATTATTTGATTTACACCATTCTATTACCAAGGGCACTTTAAAGGATGATGATGATGTTGGACGATTAAGAAGTAATTCTGATAAAATTATGGTAATGGATTCGAAAAACATGATTTATCATATTCCTCCGGACGAAATTTTTCTTAATCAAGAGATTATTCGACTGATTGATTATGCCAATGATAAAATAAAAGATGAAAGATTTGTTCATCCAATAGTTAAAGCCATATTTTTGCATTTTTGGATCGGCTATCTTCATCCGTTTACCGATGGCAATGGTAGATTAGCCCGAGCCCTGTTTTATTGGTATTTAATAAAGCATGGTTATTGGGCTTTTGCATATACATCTTTGTCAACCGTAATTAAAAAATCACCGGCTCAGTACAAAATGGCCTATGCTTATTCTGAACAAGATGATTATGATTTAACATATTTTTTAGATTACAATATTCGCAAAATAATGCAAGCCAAGAAAGAGTTTGAAAATTATGTTACAAGAAAATCTTCTGAAAATAAAGGAATTTTTGCGAAAGCACGTAGCCAATATGGACTAAACGACAGGCAGATACGACTCATACAGTATTATAACAAAAACATTAAGGAAAGTACTACCATTAATTTGCATACAAATATTAATCAGGTGACCAGAATTACAGCCCAAAAAGATCTTCGTGGCTTGGAAAAACTTGGGTTTTTAACTTCCAAAAAAATCGGGCGGGAAATTCACTTTTATGCAACAGAAAAGATTTTAGAATTAAATTAAGATATTAAAATTTCTATGACGCCAAAAAAAAGGCTGGCAATAATAAAATCGCCAGCCTAATTATAAAATCGTAAAATTGAATTGATGGAATTGCTATTCCAGCTTATCAGACTACCACCGGATCTTCCACTTTTTTCACCGGCTCGACATTCTTTAAAGTAGTCGGCGTTTTCTCTGACGAGATACAAAGCTGTATTGCAAACGATTGATTATTTACTTCGAATATCAGAACGACAACCGGGACATCGCGGGGATGTGCAATCTGATGACCAAAACCGATTATGACCGTTGGAATAGTAATTGAAATCATACCACTTTTTTCGTTCAGCACCGCTTTGGCCGCCCCGGAAATCATATTGATAATTTCACCGATACCATCATGAAGATCCTCGGGGGTCAGATCAGAAGCATCGCATCCAACCATATTGGCAACCAGATAATAGCCAAGATCATTTTGAAAGGTAATAGCAACGATCCCTTCGGCATCACCGGATAGACTCATGACACCGGATATATCGCCAAAAAGAGTATGACTTCTTTTAAGATAGACATCCTTTTTTGTGACATCGACGTTGGCCATAGTTTTTAACACATCAATGGTGGCATTCAGAAAAGGATTTATAACTTCGGCATTAATACTCGTTTTATTTCCAGCCGGCTGCAAAGATTTTTTCAAAATTAGTAAAACTTTTTCGTTGTCAAATGGTTTGGTGATAATGTCATTGGCGCCTCGACGGAGAGTTCTTTTGGCTTCGATAACTTCGTTTTCATTGGCGGCCAAAATAATCGGGACATCACGAAAACCGCACTTGGATCTGATAATGACAGCCTTATCATCACTGACTTCAGTATTTCTTTCCCAGTCAAGGACAATCAGGTCGTATTGATCAATATTATCAACATCATCCCATTCTGAGAATTCCATCTCCATCTCAGATTTGACAATATCGCTCAGAGCGCGTTCATTGATTGCCATGTGTGCGATGTATAATGCCTTTTTCATTTTGTTACCTCAGGTCTTATATAAAATATTATTTCCAAATTTAAAACATTGCTCCACTTCTTTTTGGAACATGTATGTTCTTATTAATCGGCTAAAACCGGTTTTTATTTTAGCCAATACTGATCAATAAATGCACAACCTTCTCCAATATTTACAACAACATATGTCCGAAAATTACAAGCAATTGAGCAATCAAGATCTTCCCAACCATAGCCATCGGATAAACGGTGGCATAAGCAACATAGGTATCATCCGACCCGGACATCTCATATGCTCGCGCCAATGTAGCCGGTTGCGTTTGCATTCCGCTGGTGGCGCCGATTGCTTCGATAATTGTTGCTTTGCCATAATATCTGACAAAAAACAGAGTCAGAGCGGTCGTAATAGTTGTCGTTATTAAACCAAGAGCGAACAGCTGAAAACCAACACCCGAAAGTGCCTGAAAAAATCTTCCTCCGGCCATAACCCCAACCGCAGCGAGAAAAAACAGAAGTCCAATATGTTGCAGAGCCTGATTTGATTCTGCCGGGATCGACCAGACCAACGGCCCAGACCTCCCAAAATTCCCCAAAACCAGACCGGCCACCAGCGGGCCTCCGGCAAATCCAAGTGAAACATAGGAACCACCCGGAACCGGGATCGGAATCATTCCCAACAGGACGCCAAGCGATATCCCAAGTGTCAGCGCAAAATAATCAAGTTCACAAATACTGCGCTCAGAATCGCCGAAGAACTTGGTAACCTCACTCGCTTTCTCGGTCGGCACAACGACTCGGACACGATCACCGATTCTGATAGTGGTTGTATAATCGGGAATAATATCAATATCGGCGCGACGTAACCTCGTAATCTGCGCATTAAAACGACGATCCAGTTCCAACTGCTGAATAGTTTTTCCTGATAATTCTTTTTGGGACACCAGTATGCGCCGTATCGTTACCGAACCGCCCAATTTCTCAAGATGTTTGACCGATTTTTTCCCGAAAAACTCTTTGCCCTTTTTTATATTGCCGTTTGTTCCGACCACATTAACAATATCCCCTTCATTCAAAATAGAGTACTTTGTGGGAACGCCGGTATTATTTCCGTGGCAGAATCGGGAAATTATCAATCCCATCTTTTGCTGAATCTGCAGTTGACCAATTGCCTTTCCAATTATCTCCGGATTGGTTATTTCGAAATCGGCCGAGACCAAACTTGACTTTTCTTTGGCTATCAAATCGGCCATATCTTTTTCTTCTTTGGCCGGTTTTCTATAAATCCATGCAAAAATCTGAAACGCCAGCATCCCGCCAAGAATACCGAACGGATAGGTTATCGAATAACTGACCGCCGCATCTCGAACATCACCGATCCCGCTATTTGCCATAAGCTCGGTAACCGCCGCCAGCGCAGGAGTGTTGGTTAATCCGCCGCAAAAGATACCGGCAATCTGCCCGGCTTCAAGGTTGGCCAAAATACCCATCATCAGCGTAACGGCGCCGCCAATAACAAGCGCAATCACCAGGGCAACATTAAATCTAAATCCGCTTTTCTTGAAGGATGCAAAAAAACCGGGGCCGCTTGATAATCCAACTGTATAGACAAACAGGATCAGACCTACCTGCATAATCTCCTGCGCGATAGAAAAAGAATCCTTACCGTCAGGAGTCCAGCCGCCGAAAAACAAACCGACAAACAAAACACCGGCTACACCAAGTTTGAATCCCTTGATCCGAATCTGCCCTATTAGAAATCCAATACCGATTACCAAAAAAAGAAGTAACGGTTCGCTGTTTTCTATTATTTCTCTGATCGCTTCCATTTCAACAGTATCTTCTTATCAACATCATCAAAATCAGCCAACGGCAACATCCTCACGATATGAATTTTCGGAATTAAAATCAAGTTCAAATGAATCATTGATCCAGCGCATCATTTCAAGATCAAAGCGCCCGGCCATATCAATATGTTTTGGAACAACCCTGACCGAATACCCAAACTGACCAGATTCATCGCAGGCGATATAACCTTCGTACTTGACAATTCCTTCGGGCATAATCTCAATATTTTTCATCTCATCAATCATACCATTAACAATATTTCGATCTATATCCAAAGGCCCGCTGTAAACCTGTACCGAGACATCTTCACTTTTAATCAATCCCAGAGAAACTTCGGCATTGATTTTTAGTGCATAGCCGACCTCGGCTTCTCTTTTCTCAATAAAAGTATTAACAATACGGACATTTTTCCAATTGGCCTGAATATATTGTTTCCACGCAGCAATCTGTCGCGCGCGGGCAAATTGATCCGCCGAGAGGTTTTTCCAGCTATCAAATGCTTGAATGTAGTATTTTTCAGTATATTCCTGCACCATCCGGTTGGTATTAAAAACCGGACCAAGTTTCATCATTGAACTTTTCATCATCGCAATCCAGTTTCTTGGGGGCTTATCGCCATTACGATCATAAAATAGCGGGACCAATTCGTTTTCCAGGACATCATAGAGATTCTTACTTTCGACTTCATCCTGATAATCTGGATCTGCATAATCCTCACCGGCACCAATCGCCCAACCGGTGTCGGTGTCATATCCTTCGACCCACCAGCCATCGATCACACTCAGATTCAATCCACCGTTTGGAATGACTTTCATCCCGCTGGTTCCGCTTGCTTCCATCGGACGACGAGGTGTGTTCATCCAGACATCGACCCCCTCAACCAGATAACGGGCGACATTGATATCGTAGTTCTCCAAAAAAACAATATGGCCGCGGACATCATCCTGCCGGGCAAAATGAACCAGTTTTTTGATCAGCCGTTTGCCTTCATCATCCTGTGGATGCGCCTTCCCGGCAAAAATTATCTGAACCGGTCGCTCTTTATTAGTCAATAATTTTTTCAATCTGTCCAGATCTTTAAGAAGAAGAGTAGCTCTTTTATAAGTGGCAAACCTTCTGGCAAATCCGATGGTCAGCGCCTCCGGATTAAGTATCTCATGCGCCTTTTCCAATTCACTCGAATTGGCACCACGTCTTTGAAGTTGCTCGATCAAACGTTTTCTGGCAAATGCAACCAGTCTTTCGCGGCGACGTTCATGAATTCGCCATAATTCTACCTCGGGAATTCTTTCAATCCGCTTCCATATTGACTGGTCAGCCGGTTTTTTTAGCCAGTTGGGACCTAAATAACGAAGGAACAGTTCTGACATTTCACTGGATGTCCATGAACGGGCATGAATCCCATTGGTGACATGACCGATAGGAATCTCATCAGTAGGAACATTTTTCCAGATCGACTGCCACATTTTCCGCGATACCTCACCATGCAGACGGCTGACACCATTGGCATAGGCGGTTGTCCGAAGGGCCAAAAGAGCCATATTAAACGGTTCTTTTTTATCATTCGGATTTTTCCGTCCGAGTCCCAGAAAATCTTCCCGACTGATACCAAACTCGTCGAGAAAATAGCCGATATACTTTTCTGCAAGCTCCGGTTCAAATTCATCAATCCCTGCCGGTACCGGAGTATGGGTAGTAAAAATGGTCCCCCCCTTAACAACTTCAAGCCCCTCGTTGAAATTCAGACCATCCTTATCTTTCCGATGTCTGATTCTCTCCAATGCCATAAAAGCGGCATGACCTTCATTCATGTGACAAACCGATACATGCAAACCAAGTTTGCGAAGCGTTAACATCCCGCCAACACCCAGGATCAACTCCTGCTGAATCCGGGTCTCTTTATCACCGCCATAAAGCTGATAGGTTATCCGTCGTCTCTCAGGATTATTCTGTCGGATATTTGTGTCGAGTAGATAAAGCGGAATACGGCCGACCTGCGCCCGCCAAACTTTTACAAAAACGGCGCCATCAGGAAAAGGTACCTCGACAAGAACTTCTGTGCCGTCTTCATTGGTCTCTGGCTGAATCGGTAAATTGTAAAAATCATTATCAGGATAAATCTCCTGTTGCCAGCCATCGGCATTTAAATATTGCTGGAAATATCCCTGCTGATACAACAGGCCAACTCCTACTAATGGCAAACCCAATTCGCTGGCTGATTTCAAATGATCACCAGCCAAAATTCCCAAACCGCCAGAATAAATCGGCAGGCATTCGGTCAATCCGAATTCCATCGAAAAATATGCCATCTGTGGCGAATCAAATTTTTCATATTTATCTGCAAACCATCCCTGACGGGTCAAATGACTCTGAAGATTGGAGTGAACACGCTCCATCTGTGCCATAAAACCTTCATCGCTGACAGATTGTGCAAGTTTGTCCTGTTTTATCTGGCCAAGCATTTTAGCCGGATTATGATGCGTCTCTTCCCAAAGATCACGATCGAGCCGTCGGAAAAGATCAATTGTCTCAAAATTCCAACTCCAATGAAGATTATAAGCCAGATCATTTAACATCGCCAGCTCGTTGGGCAAGGTTGCTTTAATTCGAAATGTATCATGGCACTTTGGCATACCGCACTCCTTCTATACTAATATATTTTTATCAAAATAATTGGGGTGTCTTGCACAAACAGATTAAAAACACCCCTTTTAAATATCCTCTAATCCTATCTTTTCGACTATTTAAACCTATTATATTGTAGGTCGGCTTTTGGCCTAAACCATTTAACCACAATGGAAAGAATATTTTTTTTATTATTGAAATTGTTGCTGTCAAATTCTGTCGCAACCGATAAAAGTCAGTATAGATATTAGATATATCTTCTAACTGCCGATAACCAATAAAATAATACAAAACTCCCGTAATATGTTTATAATGGAGATTAAGTGGATAGTATAAAAGAAAAAGAGAGTAGAAATTTGCTTGATATCGTCAGCCGCAACTTCGAAATATCTAGAGGCCATCCGCTGCCGCTGGGATCTTCTCAGATGCGGGGCGGGATCAATTTTTCTGTCTATTCAAAAAATGCTTCCTCGGTTGCATTAGTATTATATATTCCGGGAGATACCAAACCGATTGCCGAGTTTCCTTTTGACCCACGTTTCAACCGTACCGGCGATATCTGGCACGCCTTCATTCAGGGACTGGAGCAGGACATCGATTATGGCTACAGAGTCGATCAACATTCGGAATTCGATAAAAAAACAAAGCGCCTTAACTCATCCTATATTTTGGTCGATCCATATGCCCGGGCGTTATCGGGCGGCGAAATATGGGGAGAGGTTGCCAATGAACACAGCAACAACGGCAGACATCGGCAATACCATTCGGTCATTACCGATGATAATTTTGACTGGGGTTTTGATCAGCCATTAAATATTCCATTGGCAGAAACAATAATATATGAACTTCATGTTCGCGGATATTCGCAGCATAAATCATCCGGCGTTAAATATCCCGGGACTTATGCCGGTCTTATAGAAAAAATCCCATATTTGAAAGAGTTAGGAATAACGGCGGTGGAGCTTTTACCGATTAATGAATTCTCGGAAATTGATTCCGCTCTCTCAAATCCGTTAACCGGCGAACCGCTCCTTAATTACTGGGGGTACAACTCAATTAACTTTTTTGCGCCAAAGGCATCGTACGCTCATGATAATAAAAACGGCCGTCAAATTGATGAATTCAAAACAATGGTCAAAGCTTTTCATGAAGCCGGAATCGAAGTAATTCTTGATGTCGTCTATAATCACACCGCCGAGGGCGATTTTCGCGGCCCGACTCTTTCATTCCGAGGTTTGGACAATAGTACTTACTATCTCATCTCTCCCGAAACCGGCGAATATTTTAATTATTCCGGATGCGGCAACACGCTCAACTGTAATCATCCGGTGGTTCGTGATTTGATTCTTGACTGCCTGCGATACTGGGTGACCGAGATGCATGTTGATGGTTTCCGTTTTGACCTCGCCTCGATCCTGGGTCGCGGCCAGGATGGCTCGGTCTTATCTAATCCGCCGCTACTCGAGCGGATTGCTGGTGATCCGATTTTAGGCAAAACCAAATTGATTGCCGAGGCATGGGATGCGGCCGGTCTTTATCAGGTCGGCTCGTTCCCTTCTTACGGTCGCTGGGCGGAGTGGAACGGTAAGTTTCGCGATGATATCAGAAAATATGTTAAAGGCGATTTTGGGATGATTGAGACCTTGGCCAATCGGCTGATTGGAAGCCCCGACATCTATCAAGATCAGGGACAGCAATTGGGCCAGAGTATCAATTTTATTACCTGCCATGACGGCTTCACATTAGCCGATCTGGTATCGTACAATGATAAGCATAATGAAGCAAACGGCGAAGACAACCGGGACGGTGCCAATGATAACAATAGCTGGAACTGTGGTGTTGAAGGTGATTCTAAAGATTTAAAAAACACCAAAGAAATCGAATTGCTCAGAAAACGTCAGATGAAAAATATGGCTACTATTTTAATGATCTCACGCGGGGTCCCGATGATCCTTGCCGGTGATGAGTTCGGCCGCACCCAAAAGGGAAATAATAACGCCTACTGTCAGGATAATGAACTAAGCTGGATTAATTGGAGTTTGGCCAAAAAGAATTCTGATCTGCTAAGATTTTTTAAGCTGTTAATTAAATTCCGCAAACGGTACCCTGTCCTGACTGATAACATTTCAAAACCGTCTGAAACAGATTCTGACTCTGTAATTTGGCATGGTGTAGATCCATTCAAACCTGACTGGGGAAATAATTCACGGTGTGTTGCCTTACAGTTAACCGCTCCGTCTGGACAGGACAGTGATTTTTCTGATATCTATATTGCTTTTAATGCCTACTGGAAACCGGTTAAATTCAAACTGCCCGAATTGCCTCGTAATAAAAAATGGTTTCTAAAAATCAATACCGCGTCGGTCTCACCTATTGACATATTGGATAATGGTCAGGAAATAGAACTTGGCAATCAGAGAATTTTTAATCTTCTCCCCCGCTCGACTTTGATCCTGCTTGCAAAGTAGAACATACTTAAGAATCATAAAAAAGGGCGGCTCAATTAGGAACCGCCCAATAATTTACAAATTCAGATTGCCACGCTCGCACGGCGAGATGGACATTCGCTCGCAAAGACATGAGAAGAAAACAGTCTATTTCAGCAAGAGCATCTTCTTTGTCTCAGAAAAACTTTCAGTTTTGATTCTGTAAAAATATAAACCGCTGGCAACATTTGCGCCATTCCAATTCAGATTATGATACCCGGCTTCCATTTCCTGGCTAATTACTGTCTCGATCTTCTGCCCCAAAAGATTATAAATACTCAGACTAACGAATGATTTCCTCGGCAGATTAAAACTAATATTAGTCGCCGGATTAAACGGATTGGGATAATTCTGGCGCAGGTTGAAATTGAGCGGTAGTTTGCCGAGAATCTCCTCACTTATATCGGTCGGGCTGTCGATCAGGCCAACTGTAAATGGTGACAGGAAGGTGGTCAGCCCGGTCAGATAATTGTCAACGGTGTTGCGCTCAAATGTAATATCGACCCAGTTTTCTCCCTCATAATGCCAGAGAGTCAACAAACCTTCCTCCTCGGCTGTCATCCCGGCATCATCATAGTTTAGCGTGATACTGATTTCGCCGGAGAACAGAGCATCAGTCGAGATTTCATAGTATCGTGGCGGGTTTGCGGGGTATAATGTAAAATTCGATCCCGAAGCCGGACCATTGCCGCTTATCAGCAGATCGACCGTTCCTTCCTGACTTACCATATCGAAATTGACAACAACTGTTTCATCGGCCGCATTAAGGCTGACACTCGCTTCGGCTCCCGATGAGACGGTTTGCGAGTTCTCGCAAACATCACCGATACCATTGGCGTTAGCATCCTCCTGACCCGGATTGTACCCAAAGGGACAATTGTCACAAAAATCGCCGACACCATCTACATCTATATCAGGAGTATCCAGACAGTTCCCAACAAGAAATTCACCAAGCCTGGTTGTTTTGCCACTGACAAGATTGTATGTAATATTAGCCGCTTGCGACGTGATATTTCTCCAGTAGCCATCTATTTTCTGGAAAAGCTGAAGATCCGCTTCTTGAGCACTGCTCAGGGTAGTATCAATATAAATTAACCGTACTACAAGTGAGTCCTCAAAAACAGCGGTCGTGGAGAGATTATATTTTAATGGATTCAGCCAGGGAATATGTTCAAAGCCGGATGATTCTTCCAGAGGGGTCATGCTATAATATGTGTACCCTTCGGCAGTAACGTTATCAAACATAACCTGTGGATGAATCCCGATGAACTCCCATTGCGCTTTATTGAAAGAGACTGTTCTGACAGTGCCGATGTAGGTTAGGGCCGAGTCCTCACAGATGTCACCGATACCATCACCGTCGTCATCTTCCTGATAAACATTGTAAAACCACTGGCAATTATCACATCTGTTATCCCAAAAATCGATATCAAAATCATCTAATTTCTGACAAGCTAAACTGGGATAAAAACATTTATATAGATGAGCCGCACCTCGATACATGTTATCATTGGTTGGATCATCAGGACCTTCGGCCGTTTTGGCCCCGGCCACAAAATCAGGACTGCCGTCACCGTCAGTATCGCCCAGTCCGGCCACAGAATAACCCAGCATCTCACGCGTGGATTGCCGGTTAAATGACTCATAAAGTAGGGAGCCATCGGCCCCTGAGAAAACATAAAGATTTCCTTTGTTACTGGCGTACCTAAAGGCCGAAACCACAAAATCATCATGGCCGTCATTGCTCACATCGCCAATACCATCCATGGCATAACCGAACTTATCAAGATAGCTTTCGCCGGAAACGGAGAATATCAGACTATCAGTCTTGCCAGAGTAGGCCCAAACCTTTAGTGAGGAACCGCTATTTTCAGACTGCCCGGCCACAAGAATATCGTCGTAGCCGTCATTGTCGAGATCACCCCCACCAACCACATTGTACCCAAACTGCAAACCGGCCGCTGGGCCGCTCCGTTTTAACAATTCAAGGCCGTCATAACCGGAATAAACATATGTCCGGCCCCGATCGGTTCCACTGATATCGACCTTTGGCTGACCGATGACAACATCGGCGTAACCGTCGTTGTTAAAATCTCCGGCCGCGGCCACTGAATAACCAAACTGGCCTCCGTCACCGAGACCTTCCCACGATTGAAGAGTATCGCCGTTGGCACCAGAAAGCAAATCGGCTCGGCCAATCGCCGATGACCAACCATTATCGGGAATTAGAAATTCATAAATGCCATCACCATCGGCATCACCAATACCAATCCCTTTCCGCATACTCGTCCCGCCAAAATACATCAGCGTGTCTCCCGTAAGTCCGGAATAAACGACGCCATTAACTAATATATCATCATAATTATCATTGTTATAATCACCAAATTCAGACATACCATAGACACTATTTGCATCCTCATAGTAAGTACGAATCGAATCACCGGTTAATCCGGAAAAAACGGTCACTGCGATCTTTTGCGGAAAAGATAATTTCAATCCGGCTACCATAAAATCGGGGTAACTGTCGTTATCAACATCACCGGCGGCCGCTACCTGATGGCCGAAGCCGTAGTCAACCGAGCCTTCATCCAAAAAACCATAGACCGAAATATCCTTATCGCATTGAGCGATAGTACTACTAACCAGAATTAATAATAATATAGTAACAATAAAGCATGGCAGTATAAACCGCTTCATAAAGTCACCTCTTTATAATACTTTATTTCAGAAGTATCATCTTCTTTGTTTCTGAATTGTCTTCGGTTTGGAAACGATACAAATATATGCCCGAAGCGACAGCCATCGAGGCATCATTGCGGCCATCCCAAATTATTCGGTATATTCCGGCCGGGACCGATTCATTAACCAGTGTTCTCACTTTTTGACCGGCAATATTAAATATCTTAATTGAAATATGAGATTGTCTAATAACACTATATTCAACGATGGTCTCAGGATTAAATGGATTGGGGTAGTTTTGTTTTAATGCAAAACTGACCGGAAGTTTATTTTCGACAAGCACGCCAATATCGGTTGGCAATTTGGCGAGTCCCGGTGCAAACGGCGATAAACTCTGGGTCTCACCACAAACAGTATTGTTGACCGTATCCAGGGTAGTGGTAACATTAACCCATCCATCAACCCAGGGAGCAACATTTATATATTCAAAATGCCAAAGAGCCACTCGTGCTTCAGTTGCGGCATCCATTCCGGCATCATCATAATTGATACAAACGGTGTATGGCGGATAGGTTCCGCCGTTGGCCTCAATATGATAAACCTGTGCACCACCCGGCATAAGCGAAAATGCTTCACCAGCCGGTGGATCATCAACATCGCTGACATAAATTTCGGTTATTGTTTCAAAACCGACTTCGCCAATAGTCAAACTTACACCTGACCCAAGATCAACTTCAACATCGGTACCTTCCGGAGTCACTACGGTATCAACGCAAGCATCTCCAAAACCATCATAGTTTCTATCTTCCTGACCCGGATTATAATTGTCAGGGCAATTATCACATAGGTCACCTATTCCATCTTCATCAACATCGCTCTGATCGGGATTGTAAATTGCGTTGCAATTATCCTTCTCACAAGTCTCTTGCGGCAATCCGGCACCATAACCGTCTTGGTCATAATCAGTGCATGGGTCACAAGCGGTTCCGATTCCATCCGAATCATTATCCCATTGTTGATCGTTTATGACATCAGGACAATTGTCACAGAGATCACCTCTATTATCACCATCTGCATTCTCTTGGCCGGGATTTGATATTTTACTACAGTTATCACAATGATCGCCATACCCGTCATCATCACTGTCCACCTGGGTTGGGTTGCTCACATCAGGGCAGATATCGCAGGCGTCCTGGATACCGTCATCATCGGTGTCAGCTTGGTTGGAGTTAGCTGTATCAGGACAGCCATCGCATGGATCACCAACCCCATCACCATCAGAGTCTTCCTGTCCCGGATTCGGAATCTTGGGACAATTATCTTCACCGATACAGTTAATACTGGCCGATAAATCGGGATTGCCATAACCATCGTAGTCAGAATCGGTGCAGTCATCGCAGGCATCACCGATACCATCATGGTCTGCATCAGGTTGTCCATCTATAGAATTATAATTAGCTACATTTGGACAGTTATCACAGAGATCACCTAAACCGTCTTCATCAGTATCCACATCTGCTATACATGCCGGTTCCGGAAAAATACAGATGAAAGCTTGAATTACATGTTTATCAATGTAATCATTTTCGTAGGATGAAAGAATATCTCCTTTACCGTCACCGTTTAAATCACCAGCAAAAGCTAACGAACCACCTGTATAACTACTTTCTGTACCTCCTCGGCTATCGATTTGAGAACCGTCAACACCAGAAAAGATATAGATTTTTTTACGAGTAATATCACCTACTGCAATATCAGGATACCCGTCTAAGTTTACATCGCCGGCTGAACTAACAGAAGTACCAAACTTATAAGATGTAGGGTAATTATCATTACTACTGAGAGTGAATATTAAAGTATCGGTTAGAAAGTCCGGATCATACTTGCCCGAAAATACCCAGGCAGAGTCTCTTCGCGCTATCGAATTTGTTGGTCCGACATGGCCAATAATGATATCATTATAACCATCTTTATCGACATCACCGACATTATCAAGGACAGTGCCAAAACCATATAGATCATAGAATGCCATTCCGGCATGCCATTTATGAAGAATTTCACCATCAATACCAGAGTAAACTCTTACCTCACCATGATCTAAAAATTTATCGCCTGAGTAAACATCCATTTTCGGAATACCGACCGCAAAATCATCATAGCCGTCGTCATTCAAATCACCCATTCCGGCAACAGATTCTCCAAACTTCGTATTATATTCATAATAAGAATAATTACAAATTCCCCATAGATCGAGAAATATAGAACCGTCAGCTCCAGAAATAACCACTACCCGACCGGCTGGAGATTTACTACCGTTGCCTAATTCACATTGAGCCGCAGAATAACCAATAAGAATATCAGGCGTGCCGTCGTTATTGACATCACCGGCGGCATCAAAAGTCAAACCATACGGCATTTCTCTTATAATGGAAGCATCAAAACCTGAGTAAAGGATAGTAACCAGCTCACCAGAAGCTAATATTTTGGCCGTTCCTACATAATCATCGTAACCATCTTCATTTATATCACCAACCCCGCCAACTCTACTTCCGAAGTTTGTACCGTATTTGGATTTATTACCTCGAATTATATTGAGAGGCAATCCGGTTTCTCCAGAGTGAATATAGATCGCTCCCTCATAGTTATTGGCAGGACTGGAGCCAATAATGATATCATCATAACCGTCATTATTGACATCGCCGGCACCGTCAAAAGATGAAACTTCCACGCTGTCAAAAACAAAAGATTCGGGGCATTGAGCCGAAGTACTTCCGGTCAACACAAAACAAATCAAAAGGGTTAATGAATAAGACATTAGCAACCGCTTCATAAGAAATCCTCTCTGTGGATAATCCACTGTTGTCGACCGCGAATACAAAAACCCACCAGAAGAGATGCGCATATTACATCAAGAGGTAGAACAAAGCAGTCGAGAATCTTAATAAATGTTTACCGGTTAATATATATTGAAATAAAAAAATGTCAAGCAAAATCGACCTTATTTGTCCTAAATATAACGTTCACTCGTATTTATTATATGGTTTTTAAATTACACTCCCTCAACTCTTTGAATTTATTACTAAATCGACTGATATTCAGCCAAATAATTTAACTTGCGAAGCCATGCCTAATACCGCATTTTGATAAACATTATTATAGATAATGCAATTCTATCGTATAAATAGTTATTGATATAAATTACTGGGAGTTAATTCTACCGATATGGCGTTTCATTCGGAACAATTTGCCGGGAAAATCATCGATTATTTTTTACGACCTCTAACGATTTTAAAGAATGTTCGCTCCCGGGATATTCCATCAGACATGCTGGCAGGACTGACAGTTGCCACTGTTGCCATTCCGCAGGCAATTGCCTATGCGTCGATAGCTGAACTGCCTGCTCAGATCGGCTTATACACTGCGGCAGTGGCTGCTATTATTGGTGCCCTCTGGGGGTCATCCCGTTTTCTGGCCACTGGACCGACTAATGCTCTGTCGCTTTTGGTTTTTCCATTATTGCTATCAGTGGCAGTTCCGGGAACAGCGCAGTATTTACTTGCTGCAAGTTTGATAGCGGTTATTGCAGGCGTCATCAGTATGACCATGGCCTTTGTCCGTCTTGGGGCAATAGTGACACTTGCTTCGCGATCTGTACTTATCGGTTTTGTTGCCGGTGCCGCGCTGCATATCGCGATCGGTCAATTGCGACATCTACTCGGATTGAATATACCTGCTTCGCCGGAACTGTTCGACAGCATCTTGACAATCTTCAATAAATTTCCAGAAATTAATGGCGCAAGTGCCATATTAGGACTGGGATCGTTTTTTATGATGATTGTTTTGTCCCGATTAGGTAACCGTATTCCAGCCGCGCTATCTGTCATTTTGATCTCCTCATTAGCTGTAGTTTTTCTGGGATTGGAAGAACAGGGTGTTAATGTGATCGGTGAAATTCCCCGCTCATTACCTCCATTTACATGGGTCTCTACCGGAATGCTTCCTGATTTACATATGATCCGGGTATTGGTTATCGGTTCGGCGGCTGTAGCCGCCCTTGGTTTAGTCGAAGCAGTAGCCGCATCGCAAACAATCGCCCGCAGCACCGGTGAACGACTCGACCCAAATCAGGAATTTTTTGGTCAGGGATTGGCCAAAGTGGTCTCTGGGCTATTTTCAGGATATGCCAGCTCCGGTTCCTTCACTCGTTCGTCATTGGCCCAGCAGTCCGGCGCCAAATCTCACCTGACCGGCGTTTTTACCGGCCTGACAATATTATTGGCATTATTAATTTTTGCTCCTTATGCCCGGGTGATTCCTCGCGCCGCCATCGCCGGTGTTTTATTAGTTATTGAATGGAATATGGTTGACCGCTCTGCTATCCGAAGAGTTATCAGGACATCACACAGAGAGACAGCCATCATGTCGGTAACTTTTTTGGCAACTTTGGTATTGCCATTGGATTTTGCCATATTGAGCGGAATTGTCTTTTCACTCGCTATTTTTGTCGTTAAATCAAGTCTGCCGCGTGTATATTCGACCGTTCCCGATCCGACCTTTCGCCATTTAATTCATGACCCGGCCAGTCCGGTCTGTCCGCAATTGGGACTGGTGAATATTCGTGGACCTCTCTTTTTTGGAGCGGTGTACCATATTGAGGAAGAGCTTCGGCATAATCATGAAAAATATCCGGGTCAACAGACTCTTGTTTTGAGAATGCATGGTGTCGATCAGTGCGATATCAGTGGAATTGAAATGCTTGAATCGACCGTTGAAACCTATCGACATCTTGATTGTGATCTATTTCTGGTTCGGGTACGTGAACCGGTTATGCACACCCTTGAGCAATCCGGCTTTATCGATAACACCCTTGGCCGCGATCATGTTCTTGAGCAGGAGGGTGCCATTGAATATCTGTTTGAGCATGAAATCGATCCCAATATTTGTGTGTATGAATGTGAGCATCGGGTTTTCTCTGAGTGCCAGACGGTAGTGAAACATGTCTATGGTGATAATGTCCCATCGGCGCCAAAAGATCCACAGGGCCACCATCTGCAGGTTTCACCAAAAGAATTTTTTGAGCTGATGGAAGATAGCGATACGCTGTTAATCGATGTTCGTGAACCGGCTGAATACAAACGTGCTCATCTGGAAGGCGCACAATTAATGCCCTTAAGAGAGTTGTTAGAAAATGCGGCCGATCTTCCAAGAGATCGTTTGCTGCTTATATCGTGCCGTTCGGGCCGACGTACTGCCCGAGCCTTATTCGTTCTTGAAGACCTTGGGTCTGATAAACTGGTTGGCCTGCGGGGTGGAATCCTCGCCTGGCGCGCAACCAAACTGCCGGTAGCACTTGATGATAATAATGGTCTGATAAAATAAAAGCAGGTGCCGAAAACACCTGCTTTGAACAGATAAAGCCTTGAATTCAATCTGCTATTTCAGCCAATAATACAGAAGTTTCGGTAAAACATTATCTGAAAAAAATCACATGATCTTAAATCAGACATAATGAGATAATCGTAACCTGACATAAACCTACCTCCTTTAATAAATCATTCACAAAAGATTTTGACCTTTTCCTTGTCATCATCAACGTCGATACACATCGAACCAAGACCGGTAACAATTTCATCAAGAGATTTGGAATCGAGATTATTTATATCGATATTGATTCCCTTATCTCTCATTTTGTCATTGATCTTATCTTTGGCTCCGCCCGGCACTACCGAAGCTAATTTTACCCCTGCCCGTAAAAGCATCATCGGAATCCTGATATTGACCTTTTCTCCACTCCTTCCATCTTTTGGTTCAACCATTATTCGCAAGAATTTTGGCTTTTTGGTTTTTTTGTTATTCTCATCGGAATCATCTGATGCTTCGGAAATCGATGCCTTAACATCGTCTGTCTTGTATTGCTTTTCAATAGCATCAAGCAGCTCCTCGGCTTCATCGGCAGTAATTTTGCCCTCACCCAGCATCGCCAGTATTCTTCGTCTTTCTTCACTCATCATTTACCTCCATACTTTTGGCTATATTTTGAATTATTGATTTTTTGAATTTTTCTTTTCTTATCTTTAGTATCTCCAGAGCATCTTTGGCCGATGTCTCCCCGCTTTCGAGCCGATCGAGAATATCATCAATATCTGATTTCTCTTGTTTATCCTGTTTGTCTTTCATTTCTTCATCTGCGACCTCCTCAAACGACCCGACTGGTTCGACCAGCGCGACATTTTGCACTTCCACAAAATCAAAACTATTGCTTATTTTATTGAGGCGGTTTTTGATAGTCGGATAGCTGACCCCAAAAAGACGCTCCATCTCTTTGATCGAGCCATGCGATTGAATAAATGCGGCTGCGAAAATCTGATCCTCCATTGTCATTCGAGCCAATGGCGGCAGTTCAAATGAACCCTCGATAGCAATATCTTTTTCTATCAGTCTGACTTTTTCGACAATAATCGGGTTATTGCCGGTTATTTTTGTCAATTCCTGCCAATCTTTCGCCATTTATCTATACCTCCAATATTAATTTTCTTTATTTAATATACGACATTATATTAATAAAGTTCATTATTAAATGAATTTTTTTAATTTAATTGTAAATATTTTGAATTATTTAAAGAAATATTACGATTTTATGAAGATATATTGAATTTAGAAAACAGAAGAGTGACAGTGTCACTTTCCACCAGTAAGCTTATCAATTTCATCCAAGAGTCTGGTTTCGAGCTCATTTTCCGATATTTTATCAACAATTTTGCCATTTTTGAATAGCAATCCTAATCCTCGTCCGCCGGCAATACCGACATCGGCGACCGACGCCTCCCCCGGCCCATTAACAATACAGCCCATTACAGCCACTTTGAGCGGGGTTTTCAAATGCCTCGTTTTGGCCTCGATTGACTCAGCGATTGGAATCATATCAATTTCACACCGCCCGCAAGTCGGACATGAGATAACTTCGACTCCCTCTTTTTTGAGAGCGAGCGATTTTAATATCGCCTTGCCGATTTTTATCTCTTCGATCGGATCGGCAGTCAGCGATACACGAATAGTATCGCCAATACCATTTATCAAAAGCGATCCAATTCCAACGGCCGATTTTATCGACCCGGTTTGGAGAGTGCCGGCCTCGGTGATACCTATATGAAACGGATAATCTACCTTGTCGGCCAGAAGCATATAGGCCCAATAAGAGGTATTGACATTAGTCGATTTCAGAGCCAGAACAATATCAAAAAAATCATTATTTTCCAAAACCTCTAACTGGCGCAAAGCAGCTTTAATAAATATTCTCGGATCCTCACAATCACCTTCTCTGAGCAGATCTTTTGGCAATGACCCGGAGTTGACTCCAACCCGAATCGGAATTCCGGCATCTTTGGCTGCTTTGGTGATTTCCCTGACCTTGTCATCGCTGCCGATATTACCAGGATTGATTCTGATTTTATCAACTCCCTGCTTGATAGCCTCAAGAGCCAGTTTATATTTGAAATGAATATCAGCCACTAACGGTATTGATATTTGAGATTTTATCTTTGAAAGGCATAAAGCGGCCTCATTATCAAGAACTGCGACCCTGACTATATCACATCCCGCCTCAGTCAGAGCTGTGATTTGCGCCACCGTTGAATCTACATCACGAGTGTCGGTGGTAGTCATCGATTGGATGGAGACAGGAAATCCGCCCCCAATTAAAACATTCCCAACTTTTACTACCCGGCTTTTTCTTCGCTCCGGAGGATATTTTAGTTCCATATATCTCTTGACCTTTTGCTAAGCTGACGATAATTTACCTGTTTTGGTAAATATATCAACCGAAAGTTTGAGAGTTGACTGTTTTGATATTAAGAATAGTTCTTACCATATTAGTCGTTACGTTAGTAGTAGCTGGATATTACTATTTTTCTGATTATCAGGAGACTAAAAAAACTGCGGAGTTTGTCAAATTTGCCGGAGTGGTCGCCGAGACATCGATTGCCGCCGAATTTTATCGGAATAATTCCGATTCTTTTCTGGTCGTCCGTGATTCAATCCTTAATAAATATGGCGTTTCAATAAATGATCTGCTGATGTTTAAAAAAAGATATCGAGGTGACGAATTCCAATGGGCGGAGTTCTGGGACAAGGTTGTTTTGGTATCAGATTCGCTGATAGCGGAACAACAGGCTTTGCTTCGTCTGCCAATGGATAGCCTGCCTGATTCAACAAATAATTTAGATTTAATCGAAAATTAAATTAATCACACTGGAAAGCATCAGGATAATACTCCAGTTTGCCATCAAGAAATGTAATAATATCAAATCTAAAATCATTATCCTGAAAATCTCTGGCATTAATATACTGTTCGGCAGCAATAATCAGATTATCCCTTTTGCGTTTATCCACTTTTTCTGAAGGATGGCCATATTGTTTTGAGACCGATCCTTTAACCTCGACAAAAACAATTGTTTTATCTTTTTGGACAATCAGGTCGATCTCTTTGTGTCCGGCCTGCCAGTTTTTTTCGAGAGTCTTATATCCGTTATCGATTAAAAACTTTTCAGCCAGCTTCTCATACTGACGGCCCTTTTCGACTGATTTTTTGATATTGTCCCGGTTCAAAACTATTCAAACAAAGATTTATTAAGAAGTTTTTCAACCGGACGGAAAGTTTTACGATGAATATCGGTCGGACCAAAATTTTTCAGTTCATCCAGATGCCTTTTGGTCGGATAGCCGCGATGATTGGCAAAGGTATAATCGGGATATAACTCCTGATACTTATCCATGATTCGGTCACGGGTCACTTTGGCGATAATCGACGCAGCCGAAATCGAATCACAGATAGCATCACCACCGATTATAGCCATCTGGGGAGTAGTAACATTGGGAACAGTGAAAGTTCCGTCAACCAGAATAAAATCCGGTTTGACCTCAAGCGACAAAATCGCTTTCTGCATCGCCAAAAGTGACGCTCTCAGAATATTTATCCGATCGATCGTCTCGTTGTCAATCACACCAACCGAACAGATCGCGCCCGAAGCTGCGATTTTTTCAAAAAGAATTTCCCGCTGGTTTTTAGTCAGTTTTTTGGAATCATTCAAATTCGGAATGGTAACACCTCTGGGGATAATAACCGCCGCCGCCACAACCGGCCCGGCCAATGGACCTCGTCCAGCTTCATCGGTCCCGGCAATATTGTTGTACCCCTTCTTGAAAAGAGTACATTCAATATCTTTTAACTGCGCCAGCGTCTCTTTCGGTCGATATATTTTTATTCGATTTGGCATAATTGTACCGCTACTGTCAATATATTCCCCAACAATTATTTAATCAAGGTCTATCACTATAATTAGTATCGGACTATACAAAAGAGTTTATAACAGAATAATTTTATTTTTGCCTTAAAAGCATTCGGGACAATTTTCAAATACTGATATTATTGAAGCGAATCTATTTGCCTTTTTTGTAAAATTGATTAGATTTTGTCGATTTAAAAATATTAATTGGAGTTTGGACTATGCCGATTTCTGAAAAGCTTAAAAAACTGGTTAAACAGAAAAAGATTGAATATATCGATCTGAAATTTTCCGACCTGATAGGCTGCTGGCATCATATAACTATCCCGGTCACAAGCCTGAAAGATGAACTGTTTAAATACGGTGTCGGGGTTGATGGTTCCTCGCTACCCGGATTTACAAAAATCGAAAAAGGCTATATGATCGTTTTGCCTGATCCGAAAACGGTTTTTATTGATCCGTTTTTTGATACGCCGACCCTTTCCTTTATTTGCGATATTATGGAGATTGAAGAAAAGGTCAGGCAGTATTCGCGAAACCCGCGCCGGGTGGTCAGAGATGCTGACAAATACCTCAAAAAAATGATGCCGGGTGTATCAACAGTTCTTGGGCCGGAGTTTGAGTTCTACCTTTTTGATGATGTCAAATTTCATCAGGGTCCTGAAGAAGGATACTATTTTATCGACTCCGAGGAAGCCGAGTGGAACACCGGTCGCGAAGGAACAAAAAATCTTGGATACAAAGTGCAGTATAAAGGTGGCTACCATGCCGCTCCCCCGCTTGATCGAACCCATAATATCCGCTCCGAGATGACATCACTGCTCAAAGATGTCGGCATCAATCTGAAATATCATCATCACGAAGTTGGCGGCGGCGGTCAGCATGAGATCGAAACCGCTTTTGAAGAAATTGTGGCTATGGCCGACCAGTCAATGGTTGTAAAATATTTTATTAAGAACCATGCCTTTCGTTCCAATAAATCGGCAACCTTTATGCCGAAACCGCTTTTTGACGAACCGGGATCGGGTATGCATGTTCATCAGTATCTCGCCGATAAAAACGGATCGATATTTTATGACAGACAGGGACCGGCCCGATTTTCAAAAACCGGACTTTATTATATCGGCGGACTGATGAAACATGCCGCCGCCCTTTTTGCTTTTACAAATCCCTCGACCAATTCCTATAAACGGCTTGTCCCCGGATTCGAGGCACCGGTATGGGGAACATACTCGGTCGCCAATCGTACTGCCTGCATCAGGATACCTGGTTACATCCGGCAAAAAGAGGTCCAACGGCTTGAGTTCCGTCCACCGGATGGTACATGTAATCCATATCTTGCTTATTCCGCGATGCTGATGGCTGGACTTGATGGCATTAAAAATAAAATCGATCCCGGTCAGCCGGTTGACAAAAATCTGACTTATCTGCCGGAAGAAGAGTTGGCAAAAATCCCGCTTTTACCAACCTCGCTGACTAAAGCGCTGGATGCGCTTGAAAATGATTACGATTTCCTTTTGCAGGGCGGCGTTTTCACCAAGGATTTGATTGAGTCATGGATCAATCTGAAACGAAAGGATGTCGAAGAGATTCGTATTCGTCCTCATCCCTGGGAGTTCCACCTCTACTATGATAAATAAGATTTCTTGATGTTCGAAAGAATTAAGAAAAAAATATCAGTCAGAACACCCGATGATGTTTCATTATCGGGTGACGGCAATTTAAACAATCCATCGGAATCTGATAAGAAGAAAAGCAATATCGCTATTCTGGTTGTCACTTTGTCGGTGATGCTGACCAGTATGGTTATTGCCGGCATCTATAAAGATGAGATCGGTTTGTTTGGTGTTGAATTGATTAAAGCGTACGGTCAGAACTGGGTTGACTGTATTCTTTTTGTTTTATCGGCTATCTCATCGACACCGCTGATGTTACCAATCTGGGTTTATGCCCTTGCCGGCGCCACCCTCGGCTTAAATTTAATCCGGTTGGCGGCGGTGATGGGGTTGGGATCATCGGTCGGAACGCTGGTAACATTCGCACTGGGGCGTTATTTTGGCGATTCAGACTGGGTAAAAAAACGTTTTCCAAATTTTCATAATCATCCCTGGACCACCAAGAAATCGAAAAAATATATTACCCTGATTCTATTTCTTGGGAACGCCTCGCTGATACCATGTGATATTTTTTATGCCGCCTGCGGATTTAAACGCTTTCCGGTCCTGCTATTTTTTCTTGCAACTGCCGCCGGTCGGTTTGTCAGGTACATGTACCTCAGCTATCTCTATGCATATTTCAGTGATTACTTTTAAGAAGTAAAAATAAACTATACCAAACCATCCGCTGGGGCAGATTTTTGACTAATTAACTGCACGTTTGCGGGCATATATCCCTATAACTCACATAGCATTAGACGAGAAGCGGCGTTTCACCCTATAAACTGTGTAGATTTTGAACAGTTGTGCCGATAAGAATAGCAGATATGAGCAGCAACAAAATAAAATTGCAAAAAGCGAAACCGCAAATGAGCCGTTTGGGCAATGTTGATATATCTTCACCAAATAAGTCGGCCGAGTGGAAATTTCAGAGGCAACATAAGCTCCTAAATATTATACTCAATTCATTAACTCATCCTTTTTTGATAGTTGATGTCAACGATTATACTATTAGAAAATTCAATCTGACGGCAAGTTCAGACGATTTAGCGCCGGGAACAACCTGCCATCAATTGAGATATGGACGCAGTAAACCCTGTCACGAAGACAGTCATATTTGCCCCATCAGGGAAATAAAAAAAACAAAAAAACCGGTAGCGGTCGAGCATATTCACTACGATAAAAATGGGAATTTCAAAAATGTTGAAGTCCGGGGATTTCCAATTTTAAATGATACCGGCGATGTAATTGAAATTATCGAGTATTATTTGGATGTTACTGAACGTAAGCAGACGGAGGAGAAGCTAAAGGAAGCCTATTCTATTATCAATCGGAGTTCATCGATTGCCTTCACATGGAAAAATATGAAAGGTTGGCCGGTTGAGTTTGTTACTGATAATGTTGAAAAGTTGTTTGGATATTCAGCAGAAGAATTTTTATCCGGTGCCGTATCTTACAGTAAATGTATTCATCCTGACGATCTTCAACGGGTGGCCAATGAGGTAGAAATATTTAGTAAGGAAGATGGCCGAACAGAATTTGTTCATGAGCCATATCGAATCATTACCAGGGATGGTTCAATACGAATAATAAAGGACTGGACATTTATTACAAGAAATAATCAAGGGCAGATTACGCATTACAAAGGGATAGTCGAGGATATCACCGAACGTAAGCAGGCCGAAATGGCTATCAAGGCCGAGAAAGACCGGGCGCAGAATTATCTGGATATAGCCGGAGTAATGTTTTCTGTGGTGGAAACAGATGAAACAATATCCCTGATGAACAAAAAGGGTCATGAAATTCTGGGCTATGATAAAGATGAACTTATCGGGAAAAATTGGTTTGATACGCTTGTTCCTGAAAAATCAAGAGAAGAAATACGAGGCGTTTTCAGTAAATTGATGGCCGGAGATATTGAACTGGTCGAATTTTATGAAAACATACTACTGACAAAAAACGGCAAGGAAAAGCTAATTGCGTTTCACAATACGGTGATTCGGGATATTGATGGTAAAATATCGGCAAATTTGTTTTCAGCCGAAGATATAACCGAACGAAAACAGATGGAGCTAAAACTTCAAAAACGAACATATGATCTTGGTAAGCGGGTAAAAGAATTGGGATGCCTTTATAGCATTTCAAAGCTTATTCAGAACCCGGACTATTCATACGATGATATTTTACAGGGAGTAATTGAGATAATTCCGCTTTCAATGCAATACCCGGAAATTACATGCGCCAGATTAACAATTGAAAATGAAGAAATCAAGACTAACAATTTTATCGAAACCAAATGGCAGATAAGTTCAAAGATTCTCATATCTGAAAAAGAGATTGGCCTTTTAGAAATAGGCTATTTTGAAGAACGACTTAAAAGCAACAAAGGGCTGTTTTTGAAAGAAGAAAAAGCCTTAATAGATGCCATCACCGAAAGACTGGGACGATATATTGAACGAAAAAGAGCCGAAGATACCTTAAACCTTACTAATGAAAAACTAACTATCGAGCAGAATGCACTCAAAGAAAAGAATATCACATTAAGAGAAGTTCTTAATCAGATTGAAAATGAAAAACAACAAATTGCCATTCGAATGCAGTCTAATGTTGACAGGGTTGTGATACCTATTCTCAATAAGCTCGAAGAAAAAATATCGTCTAAAAACAAAACCTATGTCACATTATTACTAAACAGCCTGAGTGATATAACTCATCCGTTTATTAATAATATGGAATCCCGTTTCTCAAAACTGACACCACGAGAAATCGAGGTTTGCAACATGGTCAAGAATGGTCTATCAACCAAAGAGATCGCCTCAAACCTGAATACTTCGGTCGGAACAGTATTCAACCAACGCAAAACAATTCGTAAAAAACTCGGTATCGCCAACGACAACACCAACCTAAGTTCGTTCCTGCACACAAGTTAATTACATTCTCAGCAATCAAATAAGAAAATTCCACATTTTAATTTTACCTCATTAATGGATATAACTTATATCCACTAGATGTCCATTTATACTCCCTCAGTAGAAAATTAAAACTGCCGAATTGGTTCAAACAAGACTAGGAAAAATTAAAAGGGGAAGTAAAAGGGGTATAAATTGAGTATGAAAACCGATTCTTTTTTATTCGAAAAATATCATTCAAATCTCAATGAAGAACAATATTTGAATAACTGGGATATTTCGCCAGCACTGTGCAATCCGCTTCTGACGATATTAAAACAAAATAAACCGGTGGCGACTCTTTTTCATAAAATGACCAATAAGCTCAGCAAATATTTTTCAATTTCAAGAGCTACTCTCATAATAAACGACAGCTTACAAAAAACGTTGGGAGTAACGGCAATTTGGAGGAATTTTCAGATCCAGAATGGATTAACATTAATCATGCCAAGGAAAAATTCACTTTTATATGAGATATTAAATAACAGGAAAATAAAAAGCCTGCCAATCTTTTCAAAGGCTCCCGGAAATATAATCGAAAATAAAATACTTTTAAATAAATCGGATAGCGCCCTCGCGATATGTCCCATGATTTCGGAGAATATGATTCGGGGACTGATCAGTTTTTCCTCACCAGTTCCGTATGCTTTTGAAATGATAGAGCAAGGATATCTTGGGTCAGTTTTTGAAGCGTTTGGTTATCTGCTATCCGATGAATATGAAAAATCAAATAAAATAATTAATGCTATGGGGGAACTGGGATGAGTAATATTCAAGAAGCTATTGCCGAAAAAAATACGGCCATTAAAACTACCGGCGATCAAGCTGGAAAATACCTTACTTTTAAACTTGGCGAAGAAGAATATGGCCTGGAAATAATAAAAGTAAGGGAAATTATCGGATTGATGAATATCACCGAGGTACCAAAAATACCTAATCATTTTCGAGGTATTATAAATCTTCGGGGTCTGGTTATTCCGGTGATGGAACTGCGGTTGACATTTGAAATGGAAACAGTCGAGGACACCAAACATACCTGCGTTATTGTTGTCGAAGTCAACAGCGGTGGAAAATCTGTTTCAACCGGGTTACTGGTTGATTCGGTTTCGGAAGTGCTGGATATAAGTGGTGACCAGATTGGGGATGCACCATCGTTTGGAACCGATGTTGACACCGATTATATTCTTGGTATTGGGAAGATCGGCGACATGGTCAAGATACTTCTCGATATAGATAAAGTCCTTGATGATGACAAAACATTAATCAATGGCATGACCAAGAAATAAAAGGAAATATAAATAACTCAATAAATTCAGAAATATTTCAATATATATCAAACAATCTCAAAAAATATCAAAACGATCTCACCTGTATTCATCTGCTATAAATACCGGGGACCCAACTTCCCCGGTATTTTTTTTGGTCTTTTACTGGAAATTTGATCTGCTCACTCTATAGTTTTCTCCCAGAGCCAGATTTAGCCCGACAATAATAAGCACAGTACAAAAGAGCATTATCAGAGTCACCGACTCACCAAAAAACAGAAACGCCAGCACCGATACAAAGATAGGTACCAGACTATACACCGAGCTGGCGGTTCGGGTCGGTCCGATTTTGTCAAGACTGAGATTAAAGAGAAAGTAGCCAATCCCCGATGCAAAAACGCCCATATACAATAACGATATTATTGATCCTGTTGATAAAGTCATCTTATTCGTATAGAATCCTTCAAGCGGTACCAAAAAGAATAATAAGATAGTGCCAAACAGTGAAGCGTAATAAGTGATAGTAAATCCGGAGTATTTTTTGAGAAGATTTTTTATCATTAAAGAATAAATCACCCAGCAGAAAACCGCGAGAAGCATCAGTATTTCACCGAGATTGAATTGCATATCAATTAGAAAATTCAGATTACCTTTGGTTAATAATATGATTACCCCTGACAGTGCCAATATCACCCCAAAATAAGATTTTCCTGATAAACGTTCGCGAAGAAAAACCGCCGCCATCGTACTGGTAAAAAGAGGGTTGGTTGCATTGATAATGGCACTGTTGGCCGCCTTGGTGTATAACAAACTCGAAAAGAAAAAGTAATGATACCCGACTATTCCAAACAACCCGAGCAAAACCATCTGCCAGATATCTTTTTTTTGAATGATTAACGATTTTGTACCATAATGTGAAATAAGAGCCGAAAGCGCCAATACAGCTATAATATATCTTAATAGAGTCGTCGACAGCGGTCCCAGATCAAGATTGGTGTACTTGCCGGCGACAAAACTCCCGGCAAACAGTAAACTTGTCACCGCCGGCAGAAGTATTTTCATAAGATTTTTCATTGTATAATAATAATCCGTTAAAGACAAAATGTCCCATAAAATATTTTTTACGTGCACCAATCAACTAACCGACAGCAGACGGCCTGTTGAAAAAGTCATTGCGAGGAGTCCCGAACCAAAGGTCGGGACGACGTGGCAATCTCAATTCAAATTTAGTAGGGCAGAACCCAAAGCGGAGCGACGTGGTTCTGCCATTCTTGTATTCTGTCCCCGGTTAATTCCCAAAATGGCTTTCCTCCTTCAAAGGACAAGTGTTTCGTCATATTTTTATTTTCTCGTAGGTCAGGAGCCGTGCGCTCCTGACAATTTCCGTGGGTCGAAATCCCGCAGGGATTCGACAATTTTACTACTAAATTTTGTACCGCGAGTCCTTTATGAGGACAAAAATCCGATATAAGTGGTTTCACCACCTTTCGTTACGGCAAAATGGGTTCGTTTTGTCAGGAAAAAGTTTTTTTTGCAAAATAGCTACTCCCCTTCCCAAAAATATTTATAGACATATTCACACATCTCAATTATGGGGAGATATTAGAATTAACAGCGGTTTGGTGGGGAAAATGTTTAGAAATCCACAATAAATTGTGGGCCACCCGGCCATCGTAAAGTATAGTTATCAGGCGAATTCTTAAAATACCCACCCAATGGGTGGGCTACAAATTTTCCTATCTAAACTAACCTATTTTGTGATTGACATACCTTATCAGAATTACATTATTATTAATATATAGAGTCATTGTTCTGAGGATAATATATGAGTTTTAAATGTGAATATGATGGCTGCAAACATCATAAGGAAGAAGGACGAAACCTTTGTATTTTCCATTTGCCAATGGATGAAAAGAATGTTGATAGGCAATATTTCATTAATGAGTTGCACACCAAGTTTGATGGCCTTGATTACAATTTTAGAGGATTTAAGTTACCCTATCTGGTAGATTTCTCTGGATATCGTTTTGACAAAAATGTCGATTTCTCCAAGGTCGAATTCGGCGAGCCAGCAAATTTTGGGAAGGCAATATTTAATAAGAAAGTAAATTTTAGCGAGGCAATATTTGATGAAGAAGCAAATTTTAGCGGGGCAATATTTCATTCAGGTTTAGTTCTTGCAAATGCTACTTTTGAAAAAAA
>DAOUVS010000291.1 GCA_030667525.1 Candidatus Zixiibacteriota bacterium
AACGCCAACGGCCAAACATCTAACCATCTCGGGACTCCCCAAAAAAAGTTATATCGAGCTTTTGAATGAGCATAAGTATAATCTAATTTTAGATATGAACCTTGATATCAATTATTTTGCTCAGGCGATACTCCTTTCATATCCGAATACGATTCGGGTCGGCAGAGCCAATCATTTGGGCCAGCCATTTTTTAATCTTGAAATTAAAACCAGATACTTGCGTGATGAGAAAAACATATATAAATCGATGATTGAAACCGTAAACCGCTTGATAGATTATGGACAATCTAAAATAAATTAGTCCGCTTCATAGGATACTGGAGGAACATTGTATCTTAAAAGATTAGAGCTTCTTGGATTTAAATCATTTCCAGATAAAACCATCATCAAACTAACCGATGGTGTCACTGCAGTGGTTGGTCCCAATGGGTGCGGAAAAAGTAATATTCTTGATTCAATCCGCTGGGTATTAGGTGAGCAAAAAGTATCTCTGCTCCGCGGAACAAAGATGGAAGAAATCATATTTAACGGAACCCGCAACCTGAAACCGCTGGGCATGGCCGAAGTTACATTGGTTATTCAAAATACTAAGGATCGCCTTCCAACCGAGTATGGCGAAGTGCAGATCACCCGCCGATTGTTTCGTTCGGGTGATTCCGAATACCTGCTCAACAAGGTCCCCTGCCGTTTAAAAGATATTATTGACCTGTTGATGGATACCGGTGTTGGCGCTCATGCTTATTCAATGATACAGCAGGATATGGTCGATGCCATTTTATCCGACCGAACCGATGAACGTCGTTTCCTTTTTGAGGAAGCGGCCGGCATATCTAAGTACAAAAATCGTAAGCAGGCAGCTCTTCGTAAGCTGGAATCAACTGAACAGGATCTATTGCGCCTTAAAGATATTGTTGCCGAAGTAAATACTCGAGTCAATTCTCTCAAACGGCAGGTTAGTAAGGCGGAACGGTACAAACAATATGCGGATGAATTAAAAGGTTGGGAAATATTTCTTGGCAAAGCTGCTATTGACCAACTCAATTTGGAACGGCGTGAGCTTCTTTCAAAAAAAGAAATTCTATCTGATAGCAAGATTAGTTTCGAAACTGCTGTTACTTCATTATCGGCACAACAAGAAAAAGAACGAAAGAATTTAACCGATTTTGATCGTGATCTGACTCAGATATCATCCGAAGTGTATGAAAAATCTGAAGCTGCTCATACGATTGAAAGAGACATCAGCATTCTGCGCGAGAAAAAGGAAAATGCCAAAGCATTAAAAGAAAAAAATGAACTTGATATAAAAGCACTTGGGACACGAAAAGAAATTCTGAATGAGCAGATTGAGGATGTCTTAAAAGACCTGTCAAAGCTTAGCGATGAGTTGGAACAAATGACAGGTGCGGTTGACAATCAAAGTGAGCTATCTAAAATCAGCGATGAAAAAGTACTTAGCGCCAGGCAAACCGCCGATGAATTAAATCAAAAACTGATGCAATTGGAATCTCAGTTATCTGGCGGCAAGAGTGATGACAGAAATCTTAAAGAGCAGGACGACGACCTCAACAGCTCTATTACAGAATTGAGTCAAAAAATCGAGGAGTCAGAGACAAAGAAAAAAGATATCATCGTCAGACAATCTACTCTGGAAAATGAACTGGAAACAAAGTCAAATAAAGCAAAAGAATTCGACGACAAGCAAAGTCGCTTTGAAAATGACATCGATAAACAAAGCAGTGAATTGGAAGAAATATCAGGCAAGATATATGACCTAACTGCTTCATTTGAAGCAGCCGAGGCGCGGCGTCATCTGTTGGTTGAAATGATGGCCCACTACGAAGGATTCGGAAGCGGTGTTAAAGCTGCCCTTGATGAGTCACATCGCTGGCCCAACCTGCTTGGTACGGTCGCTGATAATCTGATCCCGTCAGAAGGATATGAATATGCGATTGAGGCAGCCTTGGGAGAAACGGCCGGTTATCTAATATGCCGCGACCGCGACACTGTTGATAATATTATTAACTATCTTAAAGAAGAGAAAAAGGGACGAGCCGGATTTATTATACTCGATGAAGCAAATTCGATGGAGTCGTCTATCCGACCAACAATAAGTAGTAATCGATTTTTGGATTGGGGCGATAAATTTGTTTCCGTCTCCAATGAATTAAGCAGTTTGGCAAAGGTGCTATTATCGCGAGTGGCGGTAATGGGTCCCGGCGCCGGGAGTGAAATTGTTAATCTGCTCCCCCCCTATTTTGAAGCAGTAACACCGGACGGAAAATATTTCAAAAATAACGCCGTAGTTTCCGGAGGTTCATCCGATGAAACTTCCCTGCTTGGACGCAAAGAAAAAGTGGCTCACCAGGAAAAAATAATTGCCGATCTTACCGGCAGACTAAATTCATTCAAAGAATCTCGTGATCAGATCACAGCAACAATCGGCACCAGACAGGCTGAGCTCAAAACGGTTATATTTGATATTAACTCGCTTGATGAGGAACTGGAAAATATCGAAAAAGATTTAATGGCTGTGAAATATGACCACCAGACAAAACAAAACGACATAGCCAGATTAAGCAATGAGCGCTCAAGCCAAAATCAAAAACTGGAGATGTTGAAGAATCGACAGTACAATCTGAATCTAAGCCATGACCAGCTTTCTGTTGATAAAGATCAACTTACCAGGGAACAGGAAGCACATTCTGTTTTGCTGAATCAACTTGAAATTGAATCCGAGGCAATCGAAAAGCAGATGTCGAATTTGCAAATTAGTCTGGTTGAACAAAGAAGTAAAAAACAACAACTGGAAACGCAGATATCTCATACTCGTGAATTAATTACTGATATTGAGCAGAACTCTACTGTGAAATCAGAAGAGATAATAACTGCAGAAGAAGAGTCCAAAAAAGCTATCGAGAAGATGATTATTCTTGAAAAAGAATTAAAATCTACTTTTGAAAGCCGGACCGCCCTTTCTGAAAAACAAACAGGACTCCGCGAAGAACGTGAGAGTATTCAGCTTGAAATCGACAAGCGTGAAAATGAAGTAAAAAATATCAGGCAAAATCGCGAAGATATCGGCTCGCAACTGCATGAAACAGAAATCAGATTGACTGAGATTGATTCCG
>DAOUVS010000114.1 GCA_030667525.1 Candidatus Zixiibacteriota bacterium
ATTGATTTGGTGCGCCGCCCATTAGGGGCGGGAGTATCTTACCCCACGTCTAAAGAAATGGGGTACTCGGGGGAATATAATTGGCAGAACCACGCCGCTACGCTTTGGGTTCTTCCCTACAAAAACTGGACGCGATAGATGTCCAGAAATATCTAACGAGAGATTGATACATCAAGAAGGTCAACCCTCTTAAGAGCGTTGACCTACAATTTTATATAATTAAATAGGATAAGCTGGAATTAATCACGAACTAAAACCGGATGTTCATCGAAAGAGAGGCTGACAGCCCGGAATAATCATAAAGATTTTCTGTAGAGCCATTAGATGAATAACTCACCGATAAAGTCGGCGTTAAGATATTCCCGGTACCTATGGTAATCGGTCTTGATAATGAAATTAAAAACGAGGCAAAGGAATCACTTCTCAAATTTTGCTGATCTAAAATAATCTCATCTGTGCTCTGTTCAGTTGTTTCAATGTATGATTTTTCGGCGTAGCTGCTTTTGAGCACTAACTTATATTGATTGGCAAAAATATGTTTTATAAAAACAGATCCACTGGGACCATCCCAAAGATCAGACATTGGAGAAAGATTATCAACATCGAAATCAGCGACAATAAATGATTCGTCATACCGAATATAACGTTGGCCCAAAGATACCGAAACACCGGTTCGCTCACCTATCGGCCTTGAATAACGAAGGGAAATATCTGTTAAGGAGTAGCTATCATAGTCGTCGGTTCTATTACTCCGTCCGCCCGGAGAACTATCCAAATCTGTCGGCATCTGATCATATCTGCCCATATAATAATTTGCCATAAAATTAAATGAGTTGCTGCCAAATGGAGTAAAATTAAGTCCTCCCGATAAGGCTAAACCATTCCGTGAACCATAATCGGAATTAAAATATGAAACCGCCGCATAGGAAACTCTTGAGTTGATATTAATTTTCGGTGCGACTTGATAGATAATCAAAGCATCAGTGCCAAAATTGTTTTGACTATACAGATTATAGAGACTGCCAAACTCCTGATGAGACATCTCGCCCGAGAAAATTACAGAAACCAGTGATGCTTCACCGGTTGGAATTACCTTAATTGATCCGCCGCCATAAATATTCGAAAGATCATTATTTGTCTTATATGCACTATATTGTCCAAAAACTGAGAGCTGAACCGATGATGATGGATAATAATCAATATTCCCGCTTATGGTTGAATAGGAATCTTCGGATGCCAATGAATCATTAAAAAGATTTCCATTATACCCGCCGCCCAAATTAAAAGAGGCATTTATTTCGCCGTTGGAAATACTGAAGGCGGCTAAAATAAAGATTACTGCAATAAGCGGAGAATATTTGGTTGACATGTCTTTACTCCTGATCTCAGTTAATAAAATCAGGATGGCGAAATGTATTCGCCATCCTGTGTAACTGATCAATTCCTACAATTAGTTTCCGCCATTACCTTTTGGGCCGGTGCCATCACAGTCACCCTGACCGCCTTGAGCATCCTGCGGTCCCATATTCCCGGTGCCTGTCCCGTCGCCGATCTTCTTTTGATAGGTCGGGCCATTGGCAGCTTTTAAACGATTGAATTTCTGGGTTTTGGTCATTTCCTTGGTCTGACTCTTAACTGGCTCAGTTTCGCCAAGTTTACCCTTTTGCTCACCAGTGCCATCTTCCGGCTGCTTTATATAGTCTTCATCAAGACCATTCGGAATGCCGTCATCATCATGATCAGGGGCGTTATCATTAAATCCGTCGCCATCAACGTCAACGAAATTCTTTCCGCTTCCGTCACAATCTTGCGCCAGAAGGCTTGCGGGTGCCAGCATAATCAGGCCAATCATTACCAGTCCCGTAAGAAGGAGTGTTTTCAGGTTTTTCATCGTTCTTCCTTTCCTTAGAAAGTTTATTGTTATCTTTTCAAATTCAGTTCATGAATATGCAATATATATGCCATCTTTGGTTGTTACTCATAATCACCTGTTATACATCCAGTTATGATAATCATAGCCTCGACCTTTTTCGATTTTATTGTACCTGAGAGTACATAAACCTATAATTTGTACCTTATGGGTAGATAAGCAGAACAATCCAAAGAAATTAACACTTTATTAATACCATAACAGTATTAATAAATAATTAGATGGAGAATTCTGGAACCAATTGTGTAAAAGAAATAGAGACGCATAAAAGCGATACAATAAAAAGTATGAAAGGAACGATATGATCCATTGACAAAGATGTATTGAAACTAAAAACAGGTGGTGTATCATGCAGAAAGAACACAAAACCGATAAGACAAAAACCAATACCTCTTTTCTTTGGAAGTATGAGCAAAAATGGATAGCCTGGGCTGTCCCAAAAGTTCCTAATTTCTTAAACGGCCGCAACCTCACCTGGGCGACCTCGCTCTGGTCAGCAATAATCTTGACCTGCGGCTATTTTTCAATACAAAATATTTATTGGGTGTGGGGGGTATCTGCCTCAATTGTCGGGCAGTACATAACCGACTCCCTCGATGGGGCTGTGGGGCGGTATCGGGGGAGCGGTTTGATTAACTGGGGACACTATGTCGATCATCTTCTTGATTTTGTTTTTCTTTGTGCCGTGATTATTTCATACGCCTTTATCTTCCCCCAGCATATATTGTTACTTATGATCTTGCTCGCTATTTTCGGCTCTCACTATGCCAGCACTTTTCTGATATTCAGTTTCTCCAATAAATTTCAGATGGCGGCTTCCGGTATCGGCATGAACGAACTAAAAATCGGACTTCTGGCCTTCAACGCCATTATTTTCTTCAATGGCACCGACTTTGTGGAAACAATGCTGATGATTTTATCACTTCTGGCACTAATAGCGCTCTTTGGTGTAATCTATACAGGTCAAAAAGAGGCGGAAAAAATAGATAATTTAAAAAGGAAGCAGCAGGCATCTTGTAGTTAGATTTGAAGTGCTCTAATCTTCTTTAACTTCTTTTTCAAGTTTTTTCTTCTCTATCCGCAGAGCAATAAGATTAACAAGCAGAAGTAAAACCGAGGTACCGATCCAAATCAAACCAAGTGAAATAATTGAGTCACCCATGCCGGGGGCCATACTTTCAAGATAATCACCAAACCAGAGAACCGCCAAACCGCATATTATAAAAAACAGCCAGGCTCTGATCCTTCGTTTGATTGCGGCTATTTTATTCTCAATTATCATAATATCTAAAGAAATACCCCTTACAGACAAATCACTTTAACTCTTCATACATCTTTTGGGCGTAACGGTCGGTCATACCGGCGATAAAATCACATATAATATTTTCCACCGGTTCTTTCCCCAACCGTAATTTGTACTTACCGTGCAGTTTCTGCGGGTTTGCTTTATATCTGTCAAAAAGGGTCTCTAATATTATTTTGGCTTCGGCCGCATTTTCCACCATTCGTGGATGACGGTACATCTTCTTCTTCAAAAACTCTTTGAGCTGACCCAGACTTTTTTCCATATTATCAGAAAATGCGATCAACTTAACTTTTGATCGTCTTACATCCTCGATACTGCTAATATCAAAATTACTGATATTAGCGACCGAATGATTGATCAGATCTATTACCTGTCTGTCAACCAGCTGCCGTATGATCGAATGATGATAATATTTTCTTGGTAATTCAGGATTGGCCCTGATAGATTTTTCTTTCGCCTCTGCCAACATGGGAACATCATCCAAATCGTCCCAATTCAAAATCCCCGATGACAACCCATCGTCGACATCATGACTGTTGTACGCAATTGAATCGGCCTTGTCGACCAATGAAGCCTCAAGTGTCGGCCATTCATCAGGCGGAAAAATATCGGGACTTAGCGGTTGGGCGGTCGATTCATGCTTAACAATCCCCTCCCGGACTTCATATGTCAGATTCAAACCTGGATAATCTTCATACCGTCGTTCGAGAACATCAACGACCCGTAATGATTGACGATTATGATTAAACCCGCCAAAATCCTTCATCAATTCATCCAGAACATCTTCACCCGAATGTCCAAACGGTGTATGTCCCAGATCATGAACACAGGCGATAGCTTCTGACAGATCCTCATTAAGCCCCAATGCCCGGGCAATGGTCCTGCTTATCTGCGCCACTTCAATCGTATGCGTCAATCTGGTACGATAATGATCTCCCTCATGGTTAACAAACACCTGCGTCTTGTATTCCATTCTGCGAAAGGCGGCACAATGAATCACCCGGTCGCGGTCACGCTGAAAAGCGGTTCGCATCGGATGTTCCTTTAGCGGATACTGCCGGCCACGCGTTTGAGATGAAAACGAGGCGTACGGCGCCAGAAGAGCTTCTTCGAAACGGCCAATTCTATCTTCAGGATTTACCATAGTAATAACTTAATTTACTTCATCTCTGCGCCCAACAAGAAAAGACAAAGAGACGGTATGACTGAATCCCAGAACCGGATGATGTGACACTCCATAAACAAAAGAGAATTTTTTATACTCGATTTCAAACCCGCCGCCATATTTAAGTGGATTGAAACTTAGTCCCCAGAACAGTCCATTTTTTTCCGTTAGATTTATAAATTGCCCAAACGACAGAAGCGGTTTTTCATACTTTTCAAGTATCAAACGCCCGGTCACTGAATGTTTTTCACTACCATCAATTTCGGCATACAAATTCAATTTTGTATTTTCACCGTCAACATTATTGGCAATTTTTGGCTTGTTAATATCGTCAATGGTTAAACCAAAATAATAATTATCTTTAAAATATGAGACCCCCAGTCCAACCGATGCCGCCCGCAAATTACCGTATTTGCCGCCAATCTCAATTAATCTACCCGATGTAATCATAATTGCGGTTATTGAATTTTTATGATAAGACAATACCGCTCTTATATTTTTCTCGGTATAATAATCAGGTGTTCCAAATCTTGAAAAACCAAAGGCAGCGGTAAATTTTTTGAATCTATAGGCCGCCAAAATCGATACCTGATCCAAATCGGCCAGACCATATTTCTTGTTTGCCACCGATTCAATAACAAACTGTTTGGGAAACAAATTATTCGTCGGGCAGCTTAATAAACCGTGGGCCGATGGTGTCGACATAATAATCGTTCCGGCCATTCCGGATTGCCGACCGCCCTCGACATCATAGCCGTAAAGCCCTGCTGATATCAATAGTAAGAATATGATTGTAAAAACATTTTTCATGGTGCAATCACAATCGTCTGTTTATAGTGCCCACTGTCAACCACTTCGGCGAACAAAATATAAATACCAACCGGTAATCGTCGTCCGCCATCTGATTTGCCGTCCCAGATTATTGATCCGTCGTAAGCATAATGATTATCCATAAAGGTCTTTACAACCCGTCCCTCAATATCATACAGCTTCATCGTGAATGATCCGGCGGGAAGTACAAACTGTATCTCCATTTCGTTGCCGGAACTTGGAGAAAACGGATTTTGATCAATAGTTATTTTGATTTCCGAAGCAGTGGCCGGATAATTGATAATATTCTCGGCACCGGGGGTACCACCCGAATTGGTCGAACGGCCCCAGGAATTGGTATAACCAATAGCCTCGCCCCGTCCCCAGGTATAATTGTCTCCAAAAGTTGAATCATAAGCAATACTGTCGGCCACCATTCCAAAGTTATCAATCAATTTAATCAGGTCGCCGTTATTATTTAGCGAAGGCCAACCGGCCGGTTCGATAATTGTGAAATCGATAAAATTATAGAAATCAACAAACTCCAGACTGTCCCGACACAAAACAAGATACTCACCGCTTTGCATGGTGTACCCGGCCGAGGCTATCGGATAAAGGACATCACCTTCGCAAAGATACCAGTTAGTAATATCTATTTCTCTATCTGAGCGATTTTTTAGTTCTATCCATTCGTTCGATGATGATGCCGGATCGGCCAAAAATTCGGATAATATTATCGGTGGATAATTTTTCCCCGACGCCGTAAACAACTGGATATTATTAGCAATCCGATCATCAGGAAGCAGTTGCACAAGCAAATCAATATAGAACTGGTCGAATTCAAAATTAAGAACGACAATTATAGTATCGCCCGGATCTATATCCGGTATCTGCGTTTTGGCAATAAGATCACCGTAGCTAACAACCGTATCCTGTTCGGGATCGACATATAAATATAAACTATCCTCGGTAACAATATTCAAACCAACATTTGCTATTGTAAACTTTAATTCTGTAAAACCGGAATCGGTCGGAAAAACTTCAACCGCAAGCAAAGCGAGATCAAACGGCAGCGGCGTTCTTGAATTTATTCGTCCAGGTGTACTGCCGATTGGGTCATCGGAAAGATACACTTCAGCCGAATCGGCGCTAAACCGTTCCCATGAGACTCCATCGTTTCCAAAATCGGTCCAACTCAAGGAAGAAATCTGATTGCCGGATTTATAAAGAATTACAGTTCCTGAGAGATTTGTCAGTGAAAAATTATCCGTCTTTTCTATAAGCTTGTAATTTTCGTTTGAATCATCACCCCAACTTCCACTATTATTACCCCAATATGATTCAAAAGAAAGGAGATTCTGGCAGATTACAATATACTGGTCTCCTTTGGCAGCCACCTCGGATTGAAAATAAAGCGGAACCCCGTCGGCATTTATGGCGTAAGGCCAAAGCTGGAAAATATCCGTCGTATCAGTATTGAGAAGTTCGATCCACTCAAGCGAAGTACTACTCCCCGGTTCGTTGGACATCACCTCATTAACTATTAGCTCAGCACCGGCAAAACTATGAAGCACCAAAAACAGGATAAATACAAAAAAGATTATTTTAATTTTTTTTACCATACCATCAGCGTTTCCAGATAGATTGTTGATTCCACAGGCTCGGCAAATCTTCGATTGTACCGATATCGATATTTCACAGCCAGCGATACCGTTTTTGTTATATCGACCATTTCCTTAATGTAACCATAAAAGTAATCAATATTACCTGTTTCGATATTTATTCTGCTAAAATTCACCCAAAATTCAATTTCTTTTAAAATTTTATTCTTCAATTTTGTCCGAAAATGAAATGAAAGATACTTTTGGTTTTCATTATCATAGGTATATCCAAGAAAACTCCTTAAAGAGAACTGTGGCAATTTATAATTATACTCCAATTTTAAACTATTATCGTTTGCTATCTCGCCAAGTTTCTCCTTTCTAAACAGTTCGTAATATACTCTTAATCGGGATTTTTCGGCAAATATTTTCCCCAAAGATGTCTGTATTTCAATAAATCTTTCATACCGGGAACTTCCATAAATAGAAAGCGCCATCTCAGCATCGATCTGTCCGGATAAAGAAGTTGAAGTTTTGACAAGAAATCCCCGCTGATTATTACGGCGATCACGATAACTCAAATCAATCGTTTCAAACTCGACCGTTCGGTATAAATCTCCTGATCGGCCACCCCCGAAAAGATTGGTGAAGTTTTGGCCATAATACCAGGTCGATAATTTCAAAGTAAAATCATTGTTCCTATATGTCATTTCCGCAACAGCGGCCTGATTATTTTTTGAAGATTGTTCCAAATTATTTTTTGGCAATGAAACCTCTATCGCCGCATCTATATCGTATCCAAAATACCCCATAAACAGACCGACCTGGTATTGCCTGAATTCAGTTTTGGTCAGGCGGTTGCTAATAATCGAACCAAGCAAGGTCCCCTCGACTTTAAATAAGCCATACTTCCTGACAACATTTAATGCCGAAGTTCGAACCAAAATCGTATCATTTTTGTCATAATGAAACAGCCATTTTACAAGATTTTTCCGATGACCACCTTCGGCATAGATACCATTGAAACCACCATAATCTGGAAACAGCAATGTTTCTTCAGGCGAAAGATAATCCTTACCCAAAATACGCCCTCGATATCCAACGGTTAGACCGAGTCCAAACCGGGTAGTGAAATTTCCAATTGAAAGTTTGCGAATCGTGCCTCGCTGACTTTTATAATTTAATGATCGAAACGAAAATTCCTGATGCCCGGTATATTCATCAAGGCCATTTAATTTGAACGACCAATCCTGAGATAGCTGTGAATTGATGTAAATCTGGTTTTTGTCCTGACCAAATTCATCAAGTTCTTGATACCGCTTCCATTTTATTGACCCGGAAAATTTATCCTTTGAAATGCCGACTTGATCTGAAACATACGGTTTGGTTTGTTCTTTTTCCAGTTCGGACTGAATATCGGATTCGTATTCGCGGAAATAATTAATATTCGGAATTTCTTCAATTAGGTACAGGTTAGTACTATCAATACCGGAATTAAATATTTCCCGCAGATTCAGATAGGTCTGATAATCAATCTGGCCGATCAGGTATGCTTCATACAGTTCATCTTCAGTTGGATATATCTCCGATCCGATTGTCCGTCCCAGAGACAAATTTGCAAAAACGAGAAGGATCACAATAGATATGCAAACGGTCGCTTTCAATTCAGATCGTACTTTTTCAATTTACGATATAAGGTACGTTCACCCATCCCAAGTCGTCGGGCCGCTTCTCGTCGGTTTCCGCCGGTTATTTTCAGGATACTGGTTACCAATTCTCTCTCCATATCCTCCACCGAACCGTTTAAAGGCGGAACCGATGTTTCTCCGGTTGACTCTTCGGTTTCAAAACTATCTTTTGATGGCAGATTAGCAAGAATCAGGTCTTTGAGCATTCTTATCTCATTACCAAGCGATATCAGTGCATGATAGATCAATTCGTGCCCTGCTTCCTCAGAGGTACGCCCGGTTACTACCGGCAAATTTTTAGGACCAAGTCCCTGCTCATTGATAAACTGTTCGACATCATCCAACGAGACCTCACCCCCGCTTTTCATTGCGGCTGCCCGCGAAACAAAATTACGCAGTTGGCGGATATTC
>DAOUVS010000338.1 GCA_030667525.1 Candidatus Zixiibacteriota bacterium
AATTCACCAGTATATAAAATCTCCAGATAATCAAAATATGGAGGAGTAGTTGTACTGCTATCGAGAATTATAAAAAATCTGTTAAGACCGGCGACCAAATCATTTGTGGTAAAGAAATACAAAGGGCGATTTCTTCCGGTTGAAACGGCGTTATTAGAATTTACAAAAATGTAATTAGTCGGATTACTGATAGCTCGAATAGTAATATCGGCATCGGCACCAGGGACCGCATTGGAAAGCGATTCATATAATATAAGGTGCGCCTGACCGGTCCAGTACCAATCAAAGTAGCTTCCAATTCGATCATTCCCATCAACAGCCAACATATTATTCTGATGAATCCTTCGGTTGAAGCGACCATTTGTTATAACCGTATCGGTTGAGCCCAAAGGAGCACCATTGACCGTTGAAACTCGGCGACCGCCCTGAGCAAAATCGCCAGAGACACTCAACCAATAATAATTGATGTCGGTATAATGATTTTCTAAATAAATTGGCGTTGAATCGGCCGGATAACGCCAGCGATCAGCGCCCTCGGCATAAAACAAAATATAATCATCACGGCCAAAATAACCGTCGCCATTATCTTCTATCATTATCGAGATCTCTTCCAATGAATTGACCGGTTCTGAATTTCTATCCGGGATCGGCTCGCCGCCACCATAAAAGATATGAATCGAATCGCTGACCAGATTGGTCAACGAGATCCCGGCCGATGATAAATTCTGCCCCGATATTCTGACAAACCCTTCCTTAGTGGTTTGTATCTTATACCAATCCTGCGAAACAGTAAAAGGTGATTGGGCAGCTTTATCGGCCTTTAATTGGACCGCAATCGGCCAATTTTTAAATTGATCATAATTTAAGATCAATTGTTTATATATCGATTCAAAAATTTTGTCTTTCGAAAGCGAAGTTATTTGATTCGGGCGACCATTCGGATATTCAAAACTGATCGACAGTTCAATATTTTTCTGAAATGACCCGTGATAATATGGATAGATATTTACAGTGGCGACTTTTCTGCCCCGTATTAATTTAATATCAATAATTTGAGCAAGTGTTGAGCTACTTTGGAGTTTTTTGTTTTCAGTATTATCAAAGGCAGCTAAACCATCGGAACTAACAGATTTAATAAACGGTTCGGCATCAGAGGGAACTCCGATTAATACCGTTCTGACCGCCGAAAAAACAGAGTCGCCTGAAATCGACAATATATACTTATTCGGTTTTTCAATATTTAGCTGAAAAGTGATACCGATATCGTTTGAGGATATAATTTTGATATCATCGTAAGAAGTTGCTGAGGCGATTGCGATTATTGGTATAAGGGCAAAGAGAAGTGCAACTGCTGTATGTCTGACAAATTTATCGAGCATATAAAAACCGGGTCTCAATTTAATACCCGGCCCAATACCCGGCAAGATAAATCATGCCGAATAAAATAGTTAAAGGGCCGCTGGTCGTTCCTTAATTTCTTTTTTTCAGTCCTTTAACAAATTATTCTATATGCTTTACTCCTCTTCATTTAACTCGTCAGAATATAATTCGTTCCAATAAAAAGTCAAGTATTCTAAAGGTTTTGCGCAGTTTTTGTTATATATCGGTTAGAATAGCCTGCAAATTTACATCCGAATTTGAGCGCGGCTAACAAGATATTTTCTTACTTATTGTATTACAATTAGTTACGAGATGAAATCAAAATTGGAGATATTTACTATTTGGCTGAAACAAAGAAAATAATTTCATATTTATGCAGACAGAAGATGCAATTTCATCGATTTGGGATAATAATTATATGGAATGTTCTGTTGGGTCTTGATTCACTGCAGGTGAATTGTGACCCGACAGAATCGTCAGGTCACACCCTCGACTTCGTCTCGACCAAGACCTGACGAAACAGAATAATTCAGTTTAGAACATTTCCCCACCCCAAGGGTTCACTACCCGGCCTGAGGGGTTTCGACAATTTTACTACAAAATTTTGTACCGAGAGTTCAAAATGGCGCAAAAAATTCCTTATAAGTGGCTTCACCACCTTTCGTTACAGCAAAATGGGTTCGCTTTTCCGTTTTCTGGTTTTAGTTCATAA
>DAOUVS010000360.1 GCA_030667525.1 Candidatus Zixiibacteriota bacterium
GTACCTGACGGTACAGGATCATGATTTAAAAATTCTCGAAGCCAACGATGCCTTTAGGAGAAACTTTGGCGATCATAGCGGCAAGTATTGTTATCAGATCTATAAACATCGTCCGGAAAAATGTGAAAATTGTCCGGTCGATCGCACCTTTCGTGATGGACAAAAGCACCGGAGCGATGAAGTCGTCACCACTCTTGATGGGCGTAAAGTAAATGTCTTAGTTTACACTACGCCTATCTTTGATGATGACGGCAAGGTCACCGAAGTTGTTGAGATGTCGACCGATATCACAGAAATCAAACAACTGCAAAAACAGTTCCGGGACTGCCAGGCCCGTTATCATCAGTTATTTGAAGAATCACCCTGTTTTATTTCAATTCAGGATGAATTGTTAAATGTGGTTGACGCCAACCGGCTTCACCGGGAGACCTTTGGCGTTGGATATGGTGAAAAGTGTTATACACTTTATAAGCATCGTGAGAAAGAATGCGAGCCTTGTACCGTTCGTAAGACATTTAAGGACGGTCTGGCTCGTAATCATGAAGAGGTTGTGACCTCACTTTCGGGTGAACCTATCAATGTTCTCGTCCACACTGCTCCATTGCGAAATGCCGACGGGGAGATTGAAAAGGTAATTGAGATGAGTACCGATATCACCCAGCTGAGACAGTTACAGGATAAGTTAAGTTCAGTCGGATTACTTATCGGTTCAATTGCTCATGGAATCAAAAACCTCCTCAACGGTCTCGATGGAGGCATTTATCTGGTTAATACCGGTTTAAAAAAAGATAACCGTGAACGGATTGACAAAGGCTGGGAAATTGCCCTGCGCAATGTCCGGCGGATTCGTTCGATGGTTATGGATATTCTTTATTATGCCAAAGACCGGGAGCCGAACTGGGAAGAGATTTCCACCTTTGAGATGGTCGAAGATGTCTGCAAGATAATGAAAGAACGCGCCGAAAGTCAGGATATCGATTTTTCGTATGAGCTTGATGGTGAAGTCGGAGATTTTGAAGCTGATAAGCAGGCGATTCGTTCGATGCTTCTGAATTTAATTGAAAATTCAATTGATGCCTGCCGAATAGACACAAATAAATCCGAACATCACTTAATTGTCCGTTTAAAAGGTGATTCCGATAAAGTCATTTTTGAAATTGAGGATAATGGTATTGGAATGGATCGGGAAACGCGCGAAAAGGCGTTTTCTCTGTTTTTCTCATCAAAAGGAGCCGGCGGGACCGGTTTGGGGCTGTTTATTGCCAATAAAATAGCTCAGGCGCACGGCGGAAGTATAGATGTCCAATCAGAAGAAGGCCAGGGAAGTCATTTTATTGTTGAATTACTCAAGAGAAGACCAAATATTGAGGAAACTAAAGAAAAATCTGAACCAGCGTCGGGAGGCGAATGAGTATGGCAGATAAAAAGAAAATCTTGATTGTTGATGATGAACCGGATGTATTGGAATGGTTTTCAACTCTTTTCGAAGATAATGGCTATTCCACTTTAACGGCCCGGGACGGCTTTGATGGATTTGAAAAAGCCGAGTCCGAGATGCCCGATCTTATTACTCTGGATATTACTATGGATAA
>DAOUVS010000333.1 GCA_030667525.1 Candidatus Zixiibacteriota bacterium
GCTCTTTGCCGCTGATAGAATAAATCTGCCCGACTCTTTCATTGTTTCGCTGATTGGCATTATAAAGATCAAGTCCTTGGGATATTTTGCCGCCCAAAACCTTGAAAAGAGAAATTTCACCAATATGCGCCTCGGCCAGTGATTTAAAGACGTAAGCAATCGGGTTGGTATCATTTTTAATATCAACACCCACAACTTCATCGGTGCCTTCTTTAAGCAAATTCTGAGTTGGAGCTTCATCCGGTGATGGCAAATAGTCAGCAATAAAGTTAAGCAGACTTTGAACCCCAGAGTTCATATCGGCAGAACCGAATAAAATTGGGAAAATAGACCGATCAACAATAGCTTTTTTCAATCCGGAAAGAATCTCCTCAGGAGACAGTTCTCCTTTATCGAAGAATTTTTCCAAGAGAGCATCGTCAGCTTCGGCGACAGCCTCAATGAGTTTCTGATGCGCCTCTTCAGCCTGATCCTTCAAGTCGGCCGGAATATCGCCCTCGGTTAGTTTTCCATTGGCGTCAAAGGTAACACCTTTCATCCGAAGAAGATCGATTATGCCCTTGTATTCAGTTCCCTCTCCAATTGGTAACTGAATCGGAGCAGCTTTGAGGCCATACGAATGTTGCAATTGAGCTATGACATCTGATGTTTTAACATTATCTTTTTCAATCTTGTTAATAAAAAATATTCTGGGAAGATTGAATTTTTCCACATACTTATATTGAGTTTCGGTGCCAACCTCAATACCGGTATTGCCGTTTAAAACAATAATTGCCGTTTCGGCAACATTCACCCCAGTAATAAGCTCCCCGATAAAATCAGGATGTCCAGGAAGGTCAAGAAGATTTATTTTAACACTTTTCCAGGGACAGGTTAGAATCGAAAGACCAATTGATGTTTTTCTACTTATCTCATCTTCAGTGAAATCTGACAGTGAAGTTCCGTCATCCACCTTTCCGAGTCGATTTGATATTCCCGAAGAGAAGGCCATAGCATCGGCGAGGCTGGTTTTGCCGCATCCGCGCTGGCCGATCAGTGCCACATTTCTAATTTGGTCGGTGTCATAAACTTTCACCGAGATTCCCTCCTTTAACAAGAGATTATATTATATAAGCCAATTAGTATAAGCAGAATGGCAAATTTTGTCAAATTGTTTATCGAACCTATTTGAAAGCGGTGAAATCGGTTTTCTTCAATTACTTACGAATGAGATAATAATCTGATTTTATCGGATTTTTTGATATACAAAAAGCCCCCAATTAAATGAGGGCTTTAAAGAAAACAATTCTATATTGAATTATGCTATTCGGCCTCTTCTCCCAAAATAGCCTGTTTGGTTTTGGCAAATTCTTCCTGAATGTCGGCAACAACAATAGCCAGTTGGTCCTCTTCGATTTCGATATAATCTTTGTAGGTTTTGTCAATTGAATAAGCTAAACCGTCGACTCCAGTTCCAATGCCGGCCATCATGGCCAGAATATCTCCAAGATGAACGGTATAAACCAAATCCTTATATTTGTCGTCAACATCCTGAGGGTGATGATGATACCGTATTGCCATCGCCAACTGTTCCGGCAGTTTCCAATGCTGGGCTAATTCGTAGCCGAGTTCAGCATGATCCATCCCGGCAATCTTTTTCTCAGCATCGAGAAATGAGACAGCCTCTCCGTTATCGATATGCCCTAACATCTCTTCTGTATTTCCTTCGAGAATGACAGACATGACCGATTTCCCGATATCATGTAAAAGACCGGCAGTAAAGGCCAAATTTGAAGATGATTCCCTGATTGTGTATGAGGATAGCTGGCGCGCTCCGATGGCAGTAAAGAGGGAGTGATCCCACATTTGCCCGGCTTCAGACATATATCCTCCCAGAGGGTCCTTAAATACTTTGGGGGCGCATGATTCAATGGCGATACCCATAATAACCTTTTCGCCCATATTGTTTATAGCAGCCGTCACGGAAGTAATCGGAACGCGCGGTGAATAGGCGACGGAATTGGCCGCTCTTAATATTTTTGTGGTTAAGATGGCATCATTTTCAACAATACTCACGACGTCGCGAATTGCATAATTATCTTCTCCAAGAAGTTCCAGCAATCGGGTACTCACCACCGAAAGCATTGGCATCTCTTTGACTCTATCCGCAATTGATTTTGTTACTATCATAATTGCCACTTACTCCTTCCCGGGGAAGACAATGTAACTTCTCCGGTATTGACACC
>DAOUVS010000069.1 GCA_030667525.1 Candidatus Zixiibacteriota bacterium
CGGGGAAATTACCATTTCCATCTCCATAGTAAATATCGTTATTTGCCGCAATTATATCCAAATGGGAATCATCATTAAAATAACCGGTTGCAACCCCACCAAGATTGGTTGTCTCCCGCGACAAAGAATCAATTGTGAATGTACGATCACCATTATTAATAAATATATATAGATTAAACAAAGCCGAGCCAATGATATCAGGCAATTTATCCTTATTAAGATAACCGATCGATATCAATTTTGCTCCAAAAGGATAAGTTACAGGTGCTTCAAAACCACCCTTTTTAATTCCAAACATAATATGCAAATTTTTGTTCATTAGCCCGCCATAGATAATATCTGATACATGATCACCATCGATATCGGCAATTTTAATATCTAAAACATCCCCGACATATGTCTTGATGACCTCAAAATCAATCCCATCAGCAGGATCGAAATCGGCCTCATTTTGCGCCAATGAAATCAGCGGGCTGATCAATATCAGGCAAACTGCTAATGCCGATACTCCGCCATGTTTTTGATTGAACATTTTCCCCTCCTTGTGGCGATTATAGCCACCATTTTTTACATTCCGTTTACTCCACTTCATTACTTGTAGAATTTTCCCGATGATTTGCAATTATAATATAAACGAACCAGATGTAGATTTGTGTAATAAATTAATTAAATATTTCACAAAATTGATAAATTATTGTATTAGGAGAAATTTAATAGTAGCCAGACATTATTGCGGAAAATTATTCCGCCTAATAATATAAAAGGCGGCAGATAAAATATCTACCGCATTAAATGATTGTATTCCAAACGAATAATTTATTTCTATCAATCAACACAAACTGGAGCCGGACCTGCCTTATAAATTGAGTTTATAAGATAGATAACATCCAGAATATTTACAGGCGGGATTCCATCCACGTCGCCTGATTCAATCGGTTCCGGTGCCGGACCACCTTTATATTTATAGTTTATAAGAGCAATTACATCCAGAATATTGATTCCCGCAATTCCGTCGATATCTCCACAAATGTATTCTACAATTTGGACAGCCATTGTTCGAGAATATTCCGACCATTCGGTGCCATCAAATGTCTTAAACCGCCAATAATAAACTTCATTCGCAGTCAAAGGCACATCAACAGTATATTGCGGCATATCAAGATTAGATTCTGATACCAGAGGTGCTTGGAAATCATAATACCGATCGATTTCAATTTGGTAGCTGGTCACCCCCGGATTATGTTCCACCAAACCGCTCCAGTCAAACGATGGCGTTTCAGAGTCAACTGATGAACCATTGGCTGGTTGCATCGATGAATTCGCTTCAATGGTATAATAAAAAACAAACGGCTCAGTTAACGCTCTTGAACCTGCCGTTAAATCATAATCCTTGAATAGAATCATCTCATCCTGACCGATATTTATTGTGGTCGAAAATATTGAACCGGTTGTTACATCCGGATTTGGATTAATGGTGATTTCATATTCGCCATACTGCAGATTATAGTCGATTGCCCGCTCATCAATACTATTATCAAGATTTATATCCTGCCGCCAATAATCCGCTCCTGCCACCGTTTTATAATTTTGCGACAATTTAAAACCGGTCGGATTGACCATATCAATACCAACATTTGAATAGCCGGTCGTTATCATCGGGTTGGCAAGCACCGGCACATCCGGACTCTGATTCATTAAAAGTACTACCTTTTCACCACCATAATCCCAATATCCTCCTACAACAAAATCCGGGTTTCCGTCGCGATCCAAATCACCGGTGCCTACGGATTTTGCCCATGATTCGGTATTGAATGAATAAAAATATGGTTCGTCGAAATCACCTTCTTCATTGCCAAGGTATAATTCCATCCTTGAATGTGATATATTTGAGGCGATCAGGTCCAGATAGTTATCTCTATTGGCATCGGCAATAACCATACCATAAGATCTGCCAGTCAATTCTCTATATTCAAAATTAGCAATCCCGCCGGCACCATCTCCATAGCCAATCGTGATCCGGCTGTTACTACCAATATAGTCGCCAACAAAAGCAAAATCGGCATTTCCATCATGATTGAAATCTGCAAATGGATTTTTGATTGAAGTTCCCAATGCAAGTCCACCCAATGAAATAAAATCCATTGGCGTAAAACTGCCATCATTGTTATTCAAATATATATTCCCGTTACCGCCACTTCCCAAAGCAACAACATCATCAATATTGTCATTATTAAAATCGCTGACATAAACGGTTTGAAAACTAAATGATAATTTATCAATAGTGGGGAAATTGCCACTCCCGTCGCCATAATAAATATGTCCTATAGATGCAATAATATCTCGATAAGAATCGTCATTAAAAAACCCGGTTCCCACGCCGCCTACAGATATATATTCATGCGGAATAGAGTTTATGGAAAATGTTCTATCACCATCATTTATAAAAATATTCAACTCATAATTGTATGAGCATATCACATCCAAAAACTCATCATTATTTAAATAGGCGGTTATCATTGAGTTACCACCAACTGGGTATGCAACCGAAGGCTCAAATTCACCATTTTCCAATCCATACATCACATGAAGTCTTTCATCATATACGCCGACAAAAATAATATCATCAATATGATCCCCATCAACATCGGCAACCCGCATATCAAAGGCCTCGCCTGATCCTGCATCTACATTTTCAAATTCAACCGGATTCTGTGCCAATGAAATTAGTGGGCTGAATAATATCAGGCATACTGCTATCGCCGATATTAAACAAATTTTTTTATTGAACATGGGGCCTCCTTGATGACAGAAATTGCCATCGTCTAAATTTACCTTTTCCCTCAATACTAATGACCGATAGCCCATGGAAGAATGTGCTTAAATATACAAGCTACGAACAATTTTGTCAAATCATTTATAATGATTTATCGCAAATTTGATATTTACTGAGTTAAATAGAAGATGAAAAGAGTAGTATTTAAGTATGGAAAATTTATCTGCTAATAGAGGCGCTGGCTTTGGTGAGATTTTTTAGTTGCGCCTGAATTTTCTCTTCAAAATCGGAAAGATAATCATCATCGAGTTGAGTCGGATTATCATACATCGATATCTTATTTAGTTCACCAAGAATAACCGTGATAGTATCAACCGCCTCGATAATAATCTGCGATGATAACCCGGCTAAACCATTTTTATCAACTATCTCACCTTTGGTAATACCGTTTTCTATCAGTTCAGCCCGACCCATAATGGCGGTAATAGCATTATTGATATAATGGGAGAAAGTCGCCGATAATGAATTCAATGATTCCAAAGCTGCTTTTTTAACCTGATCCCGATTAATCTGCTGTTTCATCGTGCGGTTCTCACGAAGCAGATTTTCAGTAGCAATGTATTGCTTGAAAAGGAGCTGATTAGCCTGCAAAAACAGTTCTTCAAGAGACCCAATTTCAATTTCAAGATAGCCGGATTCTTTTATCACTTCACTAACAAGATTTTCACATATCTTAGTCAATTGCTCCTGAGTAATACCAAGACTGGCGGCTATGACATCTCTGTTCTCAAGGTCCTTGGATTCCGGTGGCGGCATACTATAAACTCTGAAACGCGATATCTGATTGCCGAGATTTACTATGAAATTCAATTTCTTTCCTGACAATAATTCACCATGCTCGATCATCTCATGATGAGCACCAATCGCCTCGCCCAGTTTTTTAGGGATACCCCATTGATCCATCAAAAACTGTCCCGCTTTGGCATGATCGGTACCCCAGGTTCGCTGCTCCACAAGTTCCTGCTTTTCACCCGATTCAACCAGCCTCCAGATTCGTTTAAACTCTTCGGGAAATGATGATTCGAGGATCAGAACACCAATATCATGCAGCAACCCTGCAACAAACGCTTCCTCGGGTGACTCATATCCGATCTTCTCGGCAATCATCCGCGAAGCGATAGCAACCTCGAGCGAATGGCGCCAGAATTTTTTCCGGTTAATTAAAGTATCGAACTTATTAGTAAGGTCATAAACAGAGGTTGACAATGCAAGAGCGGTGACGGTTCTGATACCAAGTGCCATAACCGCCTGTTTTATTGAGGTGACCTCACGAGCCTGACCGCAAAACGGTGAATTGACCACTCTGAGCAGTTTGGCTGTCAGAGCCGGATCTTTCATTATAACGCCAGCCAAATTATCGGCCGATGATTTATCATCAGATGAAACTCTCAGAACTTCAGCCAATACCTGAGGCAGAGATGACAATTCTTTATGCTCAGCAAGAATTTTATAAAATATTTCCTGCCCTTTATCCATATTCGCAGTCATACATTATAATATCGACTTCTTTTGAAGTAAATTTAGAGACAGCTATTTAGCCAATTTTTTTTCGAGACGAGCTTTTCTTCTAATTATCTCATCCCGATCGTATCGTCTTGCAGGACATATTGTTTGAGCTTTGCTGGTGCTTTCCAGTGCTGCCAAACAATCTTTCTTGTGATGCTCATAATATTTTGCAAGTTCGATCAATGCCACAAATGTCTGTGGATTTGACCGATCGGTTATCTTTTTCCAAATACTAACCGCCTCATCTAACCGTCCGGTTCTTTTGCAGGCCAAAGATTGCATAAACAGGATATCGTACCGCTTTTTATGCGAAATTATGTGGCTACCCTCTGAAAGTATCTGATAAACCTTATCATGATCCTTTCGTTTCTCATAGATTTTGGCGACAGAATAAATATCGTCAGGATCGATTATTCTATCCCCCGGCTTATCCTGCGTCAGTGCAATATGATACATCAGAAAATATAGCGAGACAATATCATTCAGATTATGTTCCACCACCTGCCCCAAAAGTTCGGTCCCCATACTGTTGAGCCATTTAAAATAAACAGCCGGAACCAATTCGCCGGGGACATCGCCGTACCTTTGAAAGTCAAGGATGTTACTCTCAATATTTGAGAGGGTACAACTTCTCAAGCGACGACGATACAACCTGCGAGCCGAATGTAAAAGATCAATATGTCCGGCATATTTCAGGTTCCGCTCAACTCGATTTATTATCATCCGGTCAACCAGTATCGGCATATCAAACGATTTTCCGTTATAACTGACCACGATTGTATCTTCGTTTATCTCTTCCCTGATCGCCTCCAGCATCGCCGCTTCGTCGGGATAATCGGGCAGAAAGTACTGCCGCACCTGAAATGAGTCACCAACCACCGAACCAAAACCGATAAGGAATGGTACTGTCCCCGAACCGCCCAACCCGGTTGTTTCCATATCAAAAAAGAGTAACTTTTCAAGATCGATCGGTCTCTGATCACCAAATTGCTCAAAATGAACATTTCGGCATGGTGCAAACTCGGCAAGCTGATTGATCGTCAGGTTCCCATGTTTATATTCTGAACTGAAATTTGATGCTATTTTTAAAAATGACCCACCGCAAAAATCACAGATTTCCCCGCCCAGTAAATTCTGTGCCACCCGATAGCGGTTATATTCGGTCTCAGCTTTTTCTTCTATTTCCTTTTTTTCGGGTGACCTGAAATGCTTATCCAGCTTTGATAATTTATCGCGAAGCATACTTTTCCAGAGTCTTATCTATATAAAACAGTACAACCGGGTCAGTTTCAGTCTCCTTGAGCAGTTCCACCAATCCGCAGGCAAGCGACGAGTTGCTCTGCAAAACAGCTTTTACCGCCAAAACCCGTCGGGCCGGATTTTCCGATTTCATCTGCGATCCAACCCCGAGAGCGGCCAGATTACCTCCAATATTCCCCAGTGTAATACAGCCCAGATCGCCAACCATACTGTTTTCCGAATCGAGCGAATCAATAATCGGTTTTATTGATTTGTGACCGATTTTGATCAACGCATTGGCGGCACACATCCGGGGCCCATAAAAATCATCACCCAGCATATGCACCAGCTTTTCAATAGCAGTATCAATAAGAAGTCGACCAGCGGCAACCGCGGCCGCTTGCCGTACCGTCTCAACTGAATCGGCCAGCAATAAGATTATTGTTTCGTCGGCTGCCTTATCACCGATTTTCCCCAGCGCTCCGGCGCAACTTGAGCGAACTTGCCAATTTTTATGAAAAGCAGTATTTATCAAATCAGCTACTGCCGAGGAATCTTTCATTTCACCAATCGTATAACTGATCCGGCTCACTTGACGATAATCATCAAGTAGAAGCGATTTTCGTAGATATGGCATCGCCTCGTGGCCAATTTTTTTGAGAATCTGTTCAACCGCTCTTTTTTCGCGGGCCGTATTCGATCTAAAAAGCTCGACCAATCTGGGAACAGCCTCGGCACCCATCGCCGCAATAGAATCTTTGGCCGGTTCCACCATATCGCGATATTTTAACTCAGCCGATGAGGCAATCACAAAAATCGAATCAATTTTTTTTTCAAGCGGCGTGACCGCATCATCCACAGCAAAAACAACCTGACCAAAAATGATAAGAATTATAAAAGTAACAAAAACAATTTTCCTACTAATCATTTTAATTTTCCGTTTCGATCTTGCCTGAATCCGGCTCGACTATAAATTCCCAGTCGAAACCGCCACCCCATTTGGAATCGGTCGTCCAGTAAGAATTATCCAATCCATTGCCGTCATATATATCGGTCCCGCTCAAATCAAGAAATAGCCCAATTGAACCAAAATCTCGACGAGGGTTGCCATAACCCTGCGTATTTACAGTATCGCGGACATAATAAATATCATTGCCATAACTATCAATCAAAATACCAAATCCATTAGCCGATCCTGCTCCCTGAGATAGTCCGTCAGCCTGATATATATCATCCCCATGCCGATCAAGCAGGATACCGCATGAATAGTCATGTCCGACTCCCTGCATCAATCCCTTGCCGCGATAAAAATCTTCTCCATACTCATCGATTATTATCCCCAAACCCATATGCTCGGCACTGCCCTGCGCATATTGATATGACAGATATTGATCATTTCCTTTATAATCGTAGATAAATCCAAGCGCATACCACCAACCGCAACCCTGCGCCACCATATCTGAGTAATAGTTGTCATTGCCATCCAAATCAACAATACCGCCAATGCCTCCCGAAACAAACTGCATCAAACCGCCACCATACCCCTGGCCAATTGATAGGTAATGATCATCATAATGGATAATCGCCTTATATTTTCCGCCGACTATATAATTATCGTTTCCAGCCTGATCAACAATCAGGCCAAATCCTTCCATCAGGGCAAACCCTTGCGCATTAACCGCCGCTGAGTAAACATCATTTCCACCACGGTCATAAATCATACCTATCCCGCATGTTGCCGCACCCTGTGTAAAGGTATCACCATTGTACCTATCGGTCCCGGACTCATCGTAAAGCAGACCAAATCCAAAATAACCTGAGCCGCACGTAAAGTTTTTACCATTGTAAGTATCATTACCAGCCATGTCATACAATAAACCGACCGAGAAACAACCCGACCCTATCGTAAAATCGGTTTCCGAGACATAGACATCATCACCAGACAAATCAACAATAATAGTACTGTGCGGATTCTCCGGGTCATATTCAAGCTGATAAAAATCGTTGCCGCCAAAATCAATAATGAAATGATAGTCTCCCCGGTACCGGTCATTGCCGGGACCACCGATCGCCCAGCCTTTTCGCAAACCCAGATATTTTGCCAATCCTGTTCTTTGCGGGCGGGTTATTGTATCTGAGAGTACCTGTTTGACATTAAACTCTTTTGACTCGATATCGGCCAAAAGCTGTTTTATCTCCCGATAAACCATCTCGGATGTTTCCCGACCGGCATCAAGGAGAAAATCTTTTCTGATTTTAAATGCAAACTGTTTAAAACGTTCGATGTACCCTTCCTCCGCTTTCTGGATCGAATCAATTACTTCGGCAGTTCGGCTTTCATCGGTTGTATCTTCAAAAATAATTTCCTTAAACTCACGCACTAGGAATTTCTGCTCATCTTGGCTAAGCAAAGCCATGGTACTGTCAACCGATGCTGGCAGATAATAGTACAGAGCATCATGAATCATTGAAAGCAGACGGTTAAAATTCATCGAGTTATAAAAAGTGGTAAAATTATCCGACTGGCCGCCACCATCCTGTTGGATGGCACGATCTCTCTTGTCCTGGATCGTCCGGCGAAGATTATCAAAAGCGGCGTTAATGACTTTTTCGGGATTTTGATCCCAGCAATTTCCGGCCATTTGTTCGGTAAACTCAACCATCCGATACGGGTTAACCGTCAAATCAGATATCACCGCCAGACGAAGACTGTCGATCTCAGCATAATCTTCTCTAAAAGTCAGGTCGGTCGGTTTCAGATTAAGAAGGCGCATCAGATGAGCCATTCCCTCTTTTTCATAATCGGCATCTGGATCAGATTGAGCCAAAACATTTATGGCAAAAACTGTAACCAATAAAAAAGTGATTAGGATCCAAAGATATTTCATAGATTTAATAAATGTCCCCCGAAGTCCGGGGTCAATAACTTTTTAATGTATATAAAATATGGCTTTTCTTTATTTATTTTCTTTTAGTCAGAACCCAGGTCCAGAGCGGTAAAAACGGATAAATATATTTGAGCATTTTCCCCGAAGATTTAACTCTGGATTGATTTGGCTGGACTTCATCCTGAGCCTGAAAAACCATCGGATTTTGCCTGATAAGCCCGACATAATCATGCCGCCAGAAATTATCAATCAGTCTTCTCAGTTTGGGAAGGGTCAAGAGTCTGTATATGTATTTTCCTTTGCGACCGGAAAGCTTCATTAAAATTTCGGCCACCCAGCCCGGAACCCAGGCCAAAAACGGAATTGAAAAATGTCTTTCGATCAATGACATTTTATTATAAGCACTAAAATAGCAGAACCCATCATACTTTAAAACACGATAAATTTCATACATCAACTCTTCGGGATTATCAACCCTGCTGTAAAATCGGTCGCAAATGATTACATCAATAGTTAAATCTTCAATTGACAGATTACCATCTTCGCAGCAGATATATTTAATATTGTCCTGATTGCTCAACCTGCGACTCATTCTTAAGGCCAATTTATCGACATCAAGGGCGATTACTTCTTTAAAATTATGAGCCAGACATTCGGTCTTGATATTATCAGTAGCACCAAGGTAGAGGCAATTAAGATTTTCCAACTCACGAAAAGAAAAGTGACGACAAACCGCCAGTATGTGATTTGCCTCTTTTTCAGCGAGCGTCCCTTCTAAAATAACCTTGGAACGATCAATTTCCCGCTCGATATTATTTTGTTTTACAGGTGAGGCGACAATATTCATAATTCCCTCGTATCAGATTTAGACCAACTCTTTATATTTGTTGAGAAAGGTTTTGACGGTACTTTATGATAATTATTTTAATCAGTAACCGCTATCTCCTCACTATTTTTAAGTTCAAACTCCAGACGACGCCCCAATTCCATGATGGCCGGATCGTCAGAATCAATTTCCAATGCATCCGATATCAATTTAAGCGCCTTTTTATAGCGGCCATCTCTGGCCAACCGATCAGCCAACAGTACTCTGATTTCGGTACTTGCCTGATCTATTGTCAACGCCCGGTCATATAATCTCCAGGCTGTGACATCATCATTTTTTTGTTCATAATACGAGCCGGCATTGTATAGCCATTGACCCAGAATTTTTATAGCCATCGGATCATTACATTTATGGGCAATAATCCGTTCGGCCATTTTCAGATGAAAACGATAGGCATAAATGTCCTTTTTTCTATGCTTATAGGCTGGGGAATACAAAAACATCACGCCGGCCGGTTTAACATCTTTGGAATCAATGCCATCAATTCCGAATTGAACATAGATATCACGGGATGGCGAATTTAACCGGCACAAATTATAAATTTGATTGCTCAATTGATCGGTAAGTGCGGTTTTAAAACCAGTCGGGAAGGTCAGCCAAGGATAAATCTCCATTACCAACTTACGATAATACTGGTTACTCATTGCTTGGGATGACAATACAGATATTTTGCCTTTATCTGATTCCTGGGAAACATGATACAATAACGGTTGTAAAAGATTTTCATTTTCGACGATAACCAACGAACCGTCGGGAACACCTTTTAAGATCTGCTCACTAATAAATTTTGGATCGTTAAATTCAGACTTGTCGGCAATGTTGTAATTTCTGTCTGCAGCAGCATAAATTAAGGGTAAAAAACATAATGCTACATATAGCGATGACGGTCCTGCTTGCAATTTTAATCTGATCAAATATAACAGCCCGACAGTCATCACCATTAGTATGAATCCAATCAATATGGCGGGGTAGCTTATCATTTCATAATTACGCACGTCAAATTTACCGAACCAGATCAGCCAACCCAACGACCCAAATATGGCAAGAGGGAAAAATGGAAAGATTCGTTTGGAGGCTTTAAAGGTCCCCCATAATCCGAGCAATACCAAACTAATTGAAAGCCAGTTAATTTCTCCAGCAATAAAATTAAGAATCTTTTTTAATCTTAAAAAATACTCACCTAATATATTGTTCTTGGGTATTGTTTCAGGATTGGAAAAAATCGACAGGCTCTCCAAAAATCCATTTTGACTTCCGTTTGAGGCTGAATTCTGAATTGCTTCAAGTGACGAATGAACCGGCAAATAGAAATAAGCTGAAAACGCCACGGCCAAAAATATTATTACTGATGCCAAAACAGCCGGTTTGAAAGCGGTTATAAAATATTGCCTTATTATTAAATATAGAAAAGCCGGAAACAGTGCCAGCGAAACAATCGGCTGACAGGCAAAAGTCAGAGCAAAAAGCCAGATACCAAGAAAGAAATATTTCAATTTATCGGTTCGACAACCCTCAATGGCAAAATAAATTGCTCCCATTGTCAAAGCCAGAAACAGTGAATATACTCCGGCATGAACCGCCGTCAGCCAGAGCGGAAGAGTCAGGGCAAATAAAGCTGAAGCGGCAAAGGATGGAATAGCTGTCAGCGTGGCGCTCGATATTGTCTTAATATTAATCGGTTGCCCTAGCTGTTCGAGGTTTGGATTAGTCTCCATCAGCTTCCGATAGCCGGGCATATCTTTAAAATTTTTCTTAAATATATTTGTATCTGAAAGTTTTTTAACTATCAAATAAAACATTAACACCGACAACGCCGAGAAAAAGACTGAAAACAGATTTGACAAAAACGCCTGCGAAAAACCTGGAATAAGACCAATGACACCGATCAAAAATGAATACAGCGGAGAAGCCGTTGGCAATTCCGGACTAAAAATCATGCTACCCGTTAAATATGCAGTTTGATTGCCCCATAACGGAGTCAACGCCATAGTTTTTATATACAAACCGAATGCGCCAATAAAAACGATAAACGGCGGCGCCCAATCTGAAACAATTTTCATTTTGGTCGGACGGAAGTAACTATAATCTATATCATGTTTTACCATAAATGTACGCTCTTTTTATCCCTGCATAAAGAGAAATTAATTTATAACATGCCTTATTCTAATAACTTCGGCATTTATTCCAAAAATCTGAAATATTTGTTTTCATATATCCAGCCAAAAAAAACACCCGGTTTCATTTTGGGTATTGCAAAATCGGAATTAATAAAAAAAGGCGGCTCATCTGAGCCGCCTTCGATAATTTACGATAAACTATCTACTTAGAGTATGGCGTCATCAGTGGTGCACTGGAGAACACCATCCTGATCAATCTGCCAAACATCGTTTGAAGCGTCATCATCAAGACCGGTCGCGGTTGCTGTCACGGTCAAAGCGGCGGCGGTAGCAACAGTAACGTTATAGAGATATTTGGCTCCATCAGGAATCTCTATACCTATAGTAGCAAGGTTGCCCTGGTTAGCCACAAGCGAGTCGGCAGTGACACCCTGACCCCAATAGGTGCTATTGGCCTGACGATAGGTTCTTTCCATAGTGTAAATCTGTTTCAAGACCTGTTTACACTCTGACTGTTTTGATTTGGTAGTGGCAGTCATAAACCGCGGAATGGCCAAAGCGGCCAAAATACCGATGATTACGACAACAATCATTAACTCAATAAGGGTGAAACCCTTCTGACGATTGTGGAATTTGCTGAACATAATGTTCCTCCTGCGTTTAGTTAACGGTTCGCTTTACTTTCTGGTTCGGTTTATTGCAAACCGGCTGCCGTAACTGGCAAATAAAAAAAATAGCAAGTATGGGATTTTATAAATTCGTGAATAACATCACATAATGGCTGCATTTTTTTTGGCTATATAGTTTTCGTCCAATAGCTTTGGGAACTCCCCCACACTTTGCTGTCAGGTCTTTTGCGATGAATATTGCGTTTTGCATTGTTTTGAATCTGATATTTGAGATGAATTGTTTTGAATCTATTCGTTTCGGTGCCATTATAAAAGAAAATGGCGGTCAACATATTGACCGCCATTA
>DAOUVS010000261.1 GCA_030667525.1 Candidatus Zixiibacteriota bacterium
ACCTCGTCAGACAAAGAAAAACTACCCTGGCACCGAGTTATTAACAGCAAGGGCAAAATATCATTAAGACCGAATTCCGGTTATGAAATCCAAAAAGCGATGCTTGAGGATGAAAAAGTAATTTTCGCTGCCGATGATTCAATTGATTTGAAAATTTATTTATGGAAGCCGAAATTATTCTAGAGATATAAGAATTTTTAGAAATTATGAAAAATTCCCACCTTACATTTCGTCCACCATTATATAAGAGCAAAAATTTAATAGGAATTTTCGTAAAAAGGTTTTAATTACTAAATATTATGGCTGAATTGAAAATTTCCATATCGGAAGAGATGCCGTCCAATATAACAATTGTTAATATCGGCGGAATCTTAGACGCAAAAACCGTTTCGGAGTTTGAGAAAGTAATGGCCAGTATTATTGCAGGGGAAAGCCGAGTGGCAATCTTAAATCTATCATCGGTTGATTATATTTCTACCGCCGGATGGAGTGCTCTGATAACTGCTTCGGCGCAAATTCAGGAAAAAGAGAGAGAAATTGTTCTGACAAATATGATTCCGAATGTCTCTGAGAACTATTATCTCCTGGAGTTTGACAAAATAATTAAATCGTTTGAGACAACCAAAGATGCCAGACGCTTTTTTGGCGAAACTGATAAATAATTGCCCCTTAATAAATTACGCCCAATAATACTTATTTTGTTTGACATTTTATAATAATTTATTACCTTTATAATGAGGTAATTTATTTTATAACTGTATGTTAGAACATATTTTAATATTGGTTTTGGCTACTTTAGTGGTTGGTTTATCGCTATCGATTCTGATCAGATGGCGCAAAACTAAAGGTGCCATTCTGCTCGATGAAAAGGCGATTAATGAACTGATTTCATCGGTTGTTGATAATGCCAAAGAAGGGCGTTTGCCCGATATAGCCGAGCGGGTTTCTCATATTTTGAGAGATTATCTAAAATGCTCAAAAATCGTTTTTCTCAAGCTAAAAAAATCAACCCTTGGTGCTAATCATGCTATTGGCGTCAAAGACAGCAAATTAAAGCAGTTTTCGATTACTTTAACACCCGAGTTGCAGGAAAGATTAAGATCGATTACCGAGGTAACCGAAATATCGGAACTGAATACGATGTTATCGCCGGAAGTAATGCTTTTTCTAAAAGAACAAAATTTCAATTATTTCTTTTCGGTCTTTTTGAGAAACAATCTTTTTGGGATATATTTTGTGGAAACTGAGTTATCCTCAACAAATGCTTCCTTAAGATTCCTGACCACAGCTTTGGCATTTAGCCTATCTGCCGCATACCATATTAGACAACAAGAGAAAAAACTTAAAAGATATGAAAATCAGTTGAAAAACAGTAACGCCTCTACCAATTCGAACAAATCTGAGCAACTGTTTGTCAGACGCGATCTGAACCGATATTTGAAGATCAAAAATAGCAGGGAGCTTGTTGCCGAATTAACAAAGACGCTAAAAAAGGAAGGCAATTTTGACAAGATTGCATTATATGTCAATTCATCATCCAATGATGATTCGTCTATTTCGGTCAACCTGCAAATTAAAGATAGTATTGATAAGGCACTGAGAGAAAACTATGATTTGATTTTAAATGAGCTTCAACCCGGCGAAGTTTACGATAAAGATAACTCCTCACTGGATTTCCCCAAAATCAGCAAGCGCTTAGGTGACATAAATGGCGAGATCGATAACATTGCCGCGATTCCCTGGATAAATAATCAAAAAGCAGTTATTGCATGGAACGACAATAATGACAATAATATAGAAGATGATTCTCAAGAGTATGTTCAGGATTATTGGCGCAATGCTATTCCTTTGATTGAATATGTCGGACGATATGAGCGGGCTAAGGAAATGTCATATACCGACGGCCTGACCGGAGTATATAATCATCGGTACTTTAAGAAACGTCTGGCCGAAGAGCTGCAGCGTGCCGCTCGGCATGGGCGTTCACTCGCATTATTGATTCTTGATGTTGATGATTTAAAAATAATCAATGATAATTATGGTCATCCGGCAGGGGATAAACTCCTGGTCTCGCTGGCAAATATTTTATCTGAGTCAGTCCGTTCAATAGATTTGATCTCAAGATATGGCGGTGATGAGTTTTGCGTAATAATGTCTGAAACAAGCCGTAATCGAGCCCGTCTTTCTATGGACAGAATCAGAAGCAGGATAGCCTCCAGCCCATTAATTCTTGATGGCGTATCTGATAAACAAAAATATTCGGTTTCAATTGGCGGGGCCGTTTATCCGATTGATGCTAACTCGGTTGATGGTCTTATCAAGGTGGCCGATAAGGCGCTTTTGCAGGCCAAAGCTGAGGGTAGAAATTGTTCTCGATTATTTGAATCAAAATATGATATAAAATCATCCGATACGACATAAAGACTGTATTATAAATAAGTTTTAGGCAAATCGGCCTTAATGAAACAAGGGAATAAGCCGATTTCAATAATGATAGACCAGGGAAGGTGAAAAGTGATAAAAGATTGTAAAAAAACCAATATCTATAAAAAGTCGCTTGTGATAGTTGTATTTACTCTATTTTCGGCGATTTTAATTTCCATATCTGCGAATGCCCAACAGCCTTACGTAATCGGCTCCGAAGATGTTTTAGAAATTCAATTCTGGCAGGATAATAATCTCGATGCCATCGTCAAGGTTACAAGTGATGGGAAAATTTCTCTGGATGTTATTGGCGAAATTAAGGCTGCCGGTCAGACAACTGCCCAATTGGAACGTGACATAATCCGCCAGATGAGCCGTTATAATAGTTCCATCTCGCAGGCGGTGGTTCGCGTCACCGAATATAATAATCAGAAAGTATTTATCTCCGGGCAGATTCTTGTACCGGGGAAATACACCTACGAAGTTATTCCGGATTTATGGACGATTATCAACGAAGCAGGAGGAGCGACCGAATTGGGTGATCTGGGTCGCGTTCTTATAATTCGAGGCGGTGAAAATGCCGGTGAGGTGGTGACGGTCAATGTCAAAGAATTGGTTGCCGGTGGAAAGCTTCAAGAACTGCCCCAGATTCGTTCCGGCGACACTATCGAGTTACCCCGGACCCCGGCCGGCCTTCTGTCATCAACATTAAGCCAGTCACAGGAATTGAGAAATCTGTTCTATGTAATTGGTGAAGTCAATGTCCCTGGTGCCATCAATCTTGAAAGAAATATAGATATTTTAGATGCGATTGCGTTGGCTGGCGGGCAGACTCCTGATGCAAATCTAAAAAATGTAAGAATTATTACCAAAGCCGGAGCAGGCACTCAAATAAAAAGGGTGAATCTTAAGAAATATACCAATGAAGCGATTGCCGGGCGTGTTTTTATCAGACCGGAGGATGTAATAATCCTTCCAAGGAAAAGTGGTGGATTGTTGGGAATGGGAGTTACCGAATGGGTGGCGATTGTTGGTGGAATCAGCACTTTTGTTTTATTGGCTGATGCCCTGGGAATTATTGGGTTGGGAGAATAATAGCTTTATTGTATAAAAATTATTATACATTCCAGAGGAGAGTTTGTCGTAATTGATCTGACCTAAAGAAGGCGCTCCTTTGACAGTGAATAAACTGGAGATGATTTATGGAATCATATCGATTAAATAGCCGAATTGTTGAGGGTGAAAAGGAATTTATGATACAGACCCTTAATGATACTAAGCAGGGTGTTGTGAAGACTTCAATTTTTATTGATGGAGAATTTGTTGATGCCGATATCCTCCCGCATTCCGGAGAGATATCAGAAGATCAAATTCTAAATATGGTCAAAACGGCGCATGGCGAAAAAAAATCAGAGTTGGAATATCTGCTGAAATGTTTTAATGATATTATCGAAAAAGGTTCACCGGAGTCGATGCAACAGCTTGGAATTGCTCTGTACTATAAAAAACTATATTTGGAGGCAGAGCGGCTATTTCGATCAGTGGTGAAGATGAAACAGAATTTCGATGAGGGCTGGTTTTATCTTTGTCGAACCGAGCTGGC